>DAOUQR010000158.1 GCA_030625525.1 Pseudomonadota bacterium
AAAAAATTAAAGATGAAGGACAATGCTTATATTAACCGTGTTCCGCTGCAAATGATTTGATATTCAGCAACAACTTTGCCTCTGCTGAACTTAAATGACAGGTTTGAGTAATATCTTTCATGTTGGCGCCCATTTCAACCATCTTCATCGCTTGCGTGTACGCTGAGGGAATAGCGTCCTGTTTTTCACGTACATCAACTTGTTTTTTTAATTGTAAAAATTCATTTTCGATATTGTCACTGCGCACCCCGAATGTTAAATCCGCTTGGCGCAAAATACGTGTTTCTTGTTGTAACTGTGAAACGATATCAATCAGTGAGAAGAGATTTTTTCGAAGTCTAAAATGCATCACAGAAAAAAAGATCAACCCTACGGCTATTAACGCAAGAGCCCCAAAACTAATCAGCAAGACTATATTCATATCCATCACCTATGTGTTTTGCCAGTCAGGCATTCTTGAGCGCAAGCGTGACATCGCTTGACTGTGAATTTGACAAACGCGCGATTCACTCACACCCAGCACCTCACCAATTTCTTTTAAATTAAATTCTTCTTCATAGTAAAGTGACAAGATTAATTTTTCTCGCTCAGGCAATCCTTTAATGGTCTCGATCAACTGACGATTAAATTGTTCTTTCGTCACGTCTTTAAGGGGATCAAATTCAGTTTCATGCATTCCACATTGCATGACATCATCAGTCACACCAATATCATCATACCCATATAGCTGTCCGGAATTCGTTTCACGAAGCAAGCGATGGTATTCGTCTAAATCCATTTTTAAACACTTAGCCACTTCAGTATCTTTAGCATCGCGGCCGACTGTGTTTTCAACGTCTTTAACAGCTGCGGAAATAAGACGAGAATTGCGATAAACCGATCTTGGTAACCAATCATTACGCCGCACTTCATCTAACATTGTGCCGCGAATACGAATACCGGCATAGGTTTCAAAACTAGCTCCTTTAGAGTCGTCATAATTTCTCGTAGCATCCATTAACCCCATCATTCCGGCTTGAATTAAATCATCAAGTTGTACACTGCTTGGTAAACGTCCCGCTAAATGATGGGCGATTTTTTTTACCAGCGGTGCATGTTTCTCGATTAACGCATCATGTTTTCCAGTATCAATTTGTTGATAGGCTGCAACCGTACTCATAATTAATTCCTTATTAAGCGCTCGATAAAAAAGCTTGTTTGTCCTAATAAATCGGGTTTAGGTTTCCAGAGCAAGACCTGCTGTGCTAACTTTTCAAAGGCTCTCGCTGACTTACTACTTGGATAAGCTTTTACTACCGCCTGTTGTTGCTTTACTGATTTTTTAAGTAAATCATCTTCCTGTATTGCCCCTACATAATCCATGGTGACATCTAAAAAATGTTCTGTAACACGGTATAACTTTTGAAATAACTGTCGTCCTTCACTCGCGGATCGAACCATGTTCGCTAAAATGTGAAAATTATTAACTTGGTGTTCACGACTGAGTATTTTAATCATGGCATAAGCATCTGTGATCGATGTTGGTTCGTCGCAAACTACCAGCAAAATCTCTTGCGCTGCTTTGGTAAAGCTCACAACTGAATCTGAAATACCCGCAGCAGTATCGATAATCAAAACATCAAAATGTTCCGTGAGCTGACTAAATGCATTGATTAATCCCGCATGGTCTTGAGGTAACAGCTGCGTCATTTTTTCTACCCCTGACGATGCAGGAATAATTTTGATACCTTCAGGTCCTTCAAGCAAGACTTCATCCAATTCACATTGACCATCAAAAACATGGGCTAAATTCTGACGTGGGTGTAACCCCAGTAAAACATCTATATTTGCAAGACCTAAATCAGCATCCAGTAGTAAAACCTTTTGACCTTGCTTTGCCAACGTTATGGCTAAATTAACGGACACATTCGTTTTGCCGACGCCTCCCTTCCCTGCACTCACTGCAATCGTCCTGATCGGGGCGGTACCGGTAACTTGTCTAAGACCCGTGGCTTGATCAATGACCCTAGCTTGATTCGGTTGCATTTATTTTTCTCCCAGCATAAACATAAGCGAGTTCTTCATCAGAACAGCTGCTTGCATATTGACGATTAATTTCTACTGCACTGCGAATTAACGAGTTGCCACGCGCTAATTTAATATCTTCAGGGACACGTTGACCGTCGGTGGTATAAATAATAGGTAACTGCTCTTCAACACAAATACTGAGTATTGGGCCTAGTTGTGTTGCTTCATCCACTTTTGTGATCACCACACCCGCTAATTTGGAACTACGAAAGGCTTTGATTGTTTCTTTCAAAACTTGATAATGACTGGTTGCAGATAACACCAATAACGTTTGAATTGGCCAGTTACTTTCTGTCATCCAAGCAATCTGTTCTTTTAAATGCACATCACGCTGGCTTAAACCGGCCGTGTCAAATAAGACAAGATTTTTATCTTTTAATAAACTAACCTGTTCATCCAGTTGCGCTTGTGACTCAACATGCTGAACCCCAACGCCCAAAATTTTACCGTAAGTATTGAGTTGCTCGTGTGCACCAATACGATACGCATCGGTTGAGATTAATCCGAGTTTATCCGCCTGATTTCGAATAACATAGCGGGCCGCTAATTTTGCTAACGTCGTTGTTTTACCCACCCCAGTTGGGCCAACCAAAGCAACCATTCCACCGGCTTGGATAAAATCATCCTCATGGGTTGAGACTAATGATTCAAGCCTGAGTAATATTTCTTGCCAAGCGGTATCTAAATCATGTGTGTTGCTTAAATTCGATAATAGTTGCTCAGCGATACTTCGGCTAAAGCCCATTTCATATAAACGTTTTAATAAGCTGGCATAAATAGGTTTTTTATCTTTAACGCCCTGCCAAGCAAAACCGATTAATTGATCTTCAAGTAAGTTACGCATTGCGGAGATTTCTTGACGCATTTCTTGGATCACAGGATCAGTTAACCATTGCTCTTTATCTTTTTTGTGTTTTTTGTTTACGCTAGGTGCTTCTTGATAATCAATGGCCGCAACCACCTCGACGCCATCGGCTTTTTCTTCACTGGAAAGGATCACCGCGTCGGGGCCTAACATACGACTTGCTTCGCGCATCGCTGTTCGCATATCTGGGGCAAAAAATCGTTGCATTTTCATCTGCTAGCCACCCTAATCGAGTGTTGTGTACATAGGCCTAATCTATTGCAAGTATCATTCCAACAATCAAAAAATCTAGCCAACAGTCCCAACGATTCGAATTTTCTTGTCTTCAGGGATCTCTTGGTAGCTCATCACATGTAAATTCTGCATGACCGAACGGGTGAAATTAGCGAGTAATTGCCTAAGTTTTGGCGCTACGACTAATACAGCGGGTTGACCGGCTAATTCTTGACGCTTAGCAATTTCGCCGAGCGAATTTTGAAGCTTTTCAGCCAAACCAGGTTCAAAGCCAGCTCCACCTTCGGTCATCGCATCGACGGTGCTTTGCAATAGTTGTTCTAATTCGGGCTGGATAGTGATCACAGGGAATTCATCCTCGATGCCATTAATGTTTTGCACAATCAAGCGATTCAATGAAATACGTACGGCAGAAATTAACTCATCCGCATCTTTCGTTCGATGTGCATGCTCAGCCAAGGTTTGTGTGATAGTGCGAATATCTCGAATCGGAATTTGTTCTTTCAGTAAACCTTGCAGTATTTTGACTAAACTACTGAGTGGTAATAAATCGGGGATCAGTTCACTCACTAATTTCGGTGCACTGTCAGCAAGTTTTTCTAAGAGTTTTTGTACTTCTTCATGCCCTAATAATTGTGCTGCATGTTGCTGTATTAAATGACTTAAATGAGTCGCAATCACGGTGCTCGCATCAACGACGGTGTACCCTAATGATTGGGCTTGTTCACGCTGACTTGCGTCAATCCAAACCGCATCAAGTCCAAAGGCCGGATCTTTTCCGGCAATACCGTTGAGCTCGCCAAAGACTTCACCAGGATTGATCGCCATTTCTTTATCCGCATAAATTTCTGCTTGGCCTAAGGTGACACCCGCAATGGAGATACGGTACAAATTCGG
>DAOUQR010000212.1 GCA_030625525.1 Pseudomonadota bacterium
CTGCAATTGTTGTGAAGCATATCCATCGGCAGCCATCACGTTGAGGATCACTTGCGGCTGAAGTTGGATTAAATCTAAATGTTCCATCAAGCGATTTGCCATGTCATGTGTTAGGCTTGCGACTTTATCGAAGTGGACAAAACGACGGTTATAATGGGCTTGCTGACTCTGAACCATTAAAGGATTTTCCTTGATGACATTACTCAAAAAAATTCACGAAATGATACCATATTTACACCCCCTACCCAATTGTTGTGTCTTGTGTCGCTGCGAATGCACGCATGCGTATGCACTGTGTATCGCGTGTGAAAATCAATTAAACCAAGTACCCTCTTCGACTATTATTGCTGGCATCACCGCTGGACTTAGTTATCAAAATGAAGTGATTCAATTCGTCCATCAATTAAAATTTAATGACAAACTTGAATATGCATTAATATTAGCAAACAATTTACTCAAAAGTATTAACAGGCAAACGCTGCCTCATGCTATAATTCCCGTCCCTTTACATCGTCAACGAATGAGGCAGCGCGGTTTTAATCAAGCCGTAGAAATTGCAAAACCCATTGCCAAGCAACTTGCAATTCCACTATTCAAACAACATTGCATCAGAACAATCAACACGCAACCGCAAGCTGAACTAACCGCAAAGCAACGCGCTAATAATATTAAAAAAGCGTTTCGGGTGATTAAACCGATACCGGATCATATTGCCATTGTTGATGATGTATTAACGACCGGACATACCGTGACAGCGTTTGCTGATTGTCTTAGACAGGCTGGGGCGAAAAAAATTGATATCTGGGTCGCCGCACGCACCCCTTTGAAGTTTAAACAGGTGAATAATGAAAAGCGTATTTAAAATATTTTTATCGATAGCCCTTTTAACCGGGCTCGTTGCTGGCGGTGCTTATTATTGGCATTACACTACAATCTATCCGAGCACAGATGATGCTTACCTCGATACGAACCGAGTTGATATTGCCTCTCAGGTTTCGGGGAAAGTGGCCGAAATTTATGTTGCTAATAATGAAGTCGTCAAAAAAAATCAGCTTTTAGTAAAAATTGCGTCCCGTCGTTATGAATTAGCCGTAGATGCGGCTCAAGCAAAAATAGAATTGGTGAAACAAGAATTACTGGCGCAAGCGGATGCCGTCGTGGCAGCAAAAGCAAAAGTCAAACAAGCGCAGGCGCAATTACAACTCGCTCAAAAAACATCAAAACGTATTCTGACCTTAGTCAATCAAGGCAAAGCATCGAAAGCCGAGGGAGATGCCATTCAAAATAAATTAGACGTGGCACTAGCCAGCCTCAACGAGGCAAGCAGTGAATTATCCAGTCAGCAACAAAAACTGGGTAAGCCCGGCGATCAAAACGCACAACGCCGTCAGGCGCAAGCAGCCTTGGCTCAGGCACGATTAGATTTATCCCATACCAAAATCAAAGCCCCACATGCCGGGATAATTAATCAATTCACCTTGCGTGTGGGTGACATCGCAGTCCCTGGCCAACCCTTATTTGCCTTGATTGAAGGGTCGACATGGTGGATCACCGCTAATTTTAAAGAAACCGATTTAACGCGCATCAAGCCAGGTCAACACGTTGATATAAAAATTGATATGTATCCGAATCAAAGCTTTCAAGGCACGGTGGATAGCATTAGCACGGGGACGGGCTCTGCGTTTTCTATCATGCCCCCTGAAAATGCTACGGGTAACTGGGTGAAGGTCACTCAACGTATCCCCGTCAAAATTAGAATCAAAGAAATGAGTCCTAAGACGCCATTTCGCGTCGGTGCCAGCGCAACCGTGACTATCGATACCCAATGAAAAACCATGTTAAATGGATGATCACCATCACGGTCATGTTGGTGGCGATCATCGAAGTATTAGATATGACAATCGTCAACGTCTCCCTACCCGCGATGATGGGATCGCTAGGCACCAATAGCGATCAAATTACCTGGGTACTCACCTCTTACGTCGTCTCTGCCGCGATTTTTATGCCGCTCACCGGATTGCTCGTCACCCGCTTTGGACGCAAGCGCTTACTCATAATGAATATTATCGGCTTTATGATCGCATCTGCCTTATGCGGTTTAGCCGTAAATTTGCCACAAATTGTTATCTTTCGAACGCTGCAAGGGGTGTTTGGTGCCGGTCTAGTTCCTTTGGCGCAGTATATTTTACGAGATACTTATCCCCCCGAAGAGCACGGTAAAGCCATGGCAATATGGGGTGTCGGTATTATGACGGCCCCAATATTAGGCCCAACCTTAGGTGGTTATATCACTCAATACATGAACTGGCGTTGGGTTTTTTATATTAATATTCCCGTGTGTATCACTTGCGTGTTGTTCGCCATGAGATACATCACTGAAACGGATCGCCATAAAAATTATATCGATTGGCTGGGCGCGGCACTACTGGCTGTCAGTGTCGGTAGCTTTCAAATATTTCTCGATCGCGGCAATGGTGTGGACTGGTTTGATTCTAAGAGCATTCAAATATTATTTCTCGTTGCAATCATAACGACCCTCATCTTTATTATCCGAGGTTGGAACAAGTCCGATAACATTATTAACCTCAAACTTTTTAAAGACAGAACCTTCGCGCTCTCTGAAATTTTGATGCTCAGTTACATCAGTATTATCCTGGGTGTGATTTCAATTCAACCGATTATGTTAGAAAATATTATGCATTTTCCTACCGAGACGGCGGGTATCATCATGGCTCCCCGCGGAATTGCTAGCGCGCTGGCTATGATGATGGTTGGATCTTTCATTGGTAAAATTGACCAGCGCAGCATTATTACTGCGGGATTAATTTGCACGGTGATCGGAAGTTACCTGATGGTGACCTTCAGTATTGATTCCAGTCAAAGCTATATGATGCTAGTCGGCATGGTGCAAGGATTTGGGATGGGACTATTTTTTGTTCCGCTGTCGACTATTGCATTTTCGACACTGCCCGAATCATCGACCGCTGAAGCGGCTGGATTATTTAGTTTCGCACGAAGTATTGGAATATCGGTTGGGATTTCTGTCTACAGCACAGTAGTCACTCGCCTCACTCAAGTGAATTGGAATCAGATCGGGGGGCATCTCAGTCAGTACAATGCCAATTTACAACAATGGTTGAATCATCATGGCTGGACGATTCATCAACCATTTGCACTCAAGGTACTCGGTGGAGAGTTAGCACGACAAGCGGGGATGGTCGCTTTCATCGATGCATTTTGGCTGATGACAATTAGCGTTCTAATATTAATA
>DAOUQR010000075.1 GCA_030625525.1 Pseudomonadota bacterium
ATGTGAAATTTGTGACTTTAAATTTACGGGTTGGTTTCTTAAATCATACGATTGCGACACCACATCAATGCTTGGAATAAAAAATCCAGACAAACGATAAATCGGCAAGCTTACGGCTGGAATAACCGTATATCGATTGCCTTCTGGATGTGGTCTTAAGCTTGGGTTTAGCAGCGAAGGTTGGTCGCCCGGCCAGCGAAAGTTGTCGAATTCACTGTATAAATTTAAATTAAAACCAGGGCCGACATTATCATAATGCCCCATGAGTGAGACTTGCGGTAGGCGAGAATAAAGATCGTTGATGATGCTAGAATCAATGGGGTGCAGCGTTTGATAACGTTGCATTGTCGTTGATAAGCTCCAATGCGTGTTGTGATAATTTAACTTTGCTTTTTGTAGCAGCTGATTCTTGGTCGTTTGATCCAAGCCCTTACCAAAGTTTTGAAAATATTCATCATCAGACGCATGACTATAATCAATCTCACTACTCCAGCCATGCCCGAGTAAGGTTTCATTTTTAATTTGAGCATAGCCGCGCGTATCACTGGTGCGTCCAATCTTCGGGTTGTCCTGCAAGAGCTGGCGATACAGTTTATCGTTAGGCAGCCAGCTGCCTTTGAAGGTGCCATAACTGTTGGGCAATAAATAACGGAACTCACCATTCAGCATGACACCTCGCCGCGTCATGATGTGGGGGGTGAATAGCGCGTCAAAGTTGGGTGCGATATTCCAATAAAATGGCAGTCGTAATTCAGCGCCAACGGTTTTTGAATAACCCGGCAGCGGTGTTAAAAAGCCAGTTTTACGTTGCTTATCTAACGGAAAGCTAAAATAAGGTAAATAGAAAATCGGAAAACTTTTGACATCCATATAAACGTTATAGGCATAACCTCGGTGGGTCTTGCGATCAAGAAAAATGCGTTCAGCGGATAGTTTCCATGCATTAACAGTGGGAGGACAGGTACCATATGTCGCATGCTTGAGATCATAATTACCTTTTTTATCCCGACGCATGGACTTAGCGCGACCCCAGGCATGTGTTTTTTTATCAATTTTAAAGCGATAGACAGCTTGATTCAGCGTTCCTGATTTAGTGGGCAGATAGAGACAGGCACGTTTGGCTAAGATCACTTTGCCAGGTTCCTGTAACTTGACATCTTTCAGTTTAACCTGGGTCACGGTCTTGGTTTTTGCATCACGATAAAAACGTGCATGATCGGCATGAATTTTTTGATTTTGTTGAGAGATAACAACCTGGCCGCCTAAAGCAGACCACCCGCCTGCTGCCAGTGAGCCACTTCCCGCATCAATCTTGATATCACGGGGATCAGATAAACCCAGACTTGCTAAATCCAGTTTGGGATCGCGATAATAACCACCGCAACGATTGGCCTGGGCATCTTGAACCCAACCCAGCTGTTTAGCCAGCGCCGCACGTGATTCTAGCGTCGGTGTAACACGACTGAATACGAGGGAGCACACCAGATTGATGCTGATGAATATTATTATTTTAAACCCGATCTTCAAAACAGAATCCGTATTAACAGCTGATGGTGTAAGTAAAGACCCGCATTCTACGATAGATGGGCATTAATTGCATTAGGTTACCATACCCATTACACCTGAAGATGCGAGATTGATACCGCAGCATTTTTTTCTCCCAAGAAAGGACAAGGCAGAAACTCACATCTTCAGGCAAGATGGGTATTGGTTCAAATCACAGCCGCGCATGCAGAGAGCAACGCGACCGGAAGAAGAGGAAGAACTCGAATAAAAAAGCCAAAACAACTCTCCCATAAAATATCACGCGAAGGTTCTCTTATTTAAAAAATGATCGCGAAACGGTTCATTGAACTTCGATTCATTTTCTTCCGCTTATTCCGGTCGCTGCGCTCTCTGTATGCGCGGCTGTGTTATCCAAATATTGAGATTGCATTCTTGTGAACGGAATAGGCCACCACGTTTCGTTCACGAAAATGACTTTTTAGGCCTGATATGAACTCTCAATCAATGCAAAACGTAAATAAGTTTATTGGGCGTCAACAAGAGCTCGCAGAACTACAGCCTTTTCTGGAGAAAAAAATAGCTAGTTTATTGGTTATCAAGGGGCGGCACCGTGTTGGAAAACGTCGCATCTTCAGGTGCAATGGGTATATATGATCTATCAAAAACACCGTTTTGTTCAGCCGAAGATTCGACAGTTTGTCAACTTGTTAACGTCGTCATTGAGTTAGCTTGTATTCCCCAGAAGCGCGCCGAAGTTTATTATATATTGAAAAAATTGTTCATCGAGCAACGCATCACAAACACCATTGACATGAATCAATACAAATCGCTTTGATATATGCTTCGGTAGAGCTAGCTTTTGAGCTTTGTTTTGCATTTCTTCTATGACATCACGACTGATGGGGTTGCGGCTGAATTTTATTTCACAAATATAAACCGTATCTTGTTTCACTTGGATCATATAATCTATTTGCAATGCTTGTTGGCGGGCGGTTTTACGTTGGAAATATGGGTTGGCAAAAGCGATGTCTTGTTTGGCAATACCTAATTGATCAAGAAGACGGTCTAGATTATTACAAATCAAATTTTCAAACTGTAATGCGACTATACTGTTCCAGGCGCGCAGGCTGGACAACGAGGTGTCGCTAAACAAGTTTTTTTCTATATTGGCTCGGTTAGGTAGAATATATTTGAGATAAAATCGAGTGTAATTATCTTTTAATCGATACTTGCTAAGTTTTGAAGTCTTGGTCGATTTAAGGCTCCAGGTGTAGTTTCTTTGGATGAACCCGCCGAGCTCTAAATCATTTAAATATTCTGTCAAATCACCGGAGTCAGGCAATCCAGTTAATTTGCTAATGTCTTCTCGAGATTTCAGACCATCAGCCAGGCACTGTACAATGCTTTGATACCTATTACTTTTAAGGCCGTAAATATCACTAAATATATACTCAAACTCTTTGTAAAGCGGGGCGTTTTTATTGAAACAAAGTCGTTGAATGTTTTGCTCAGCCGTTAATCGAGGATCCATCAATTCCAAATAACGCGGTACACCACCCGTAATAGATAATATTTTGAGTTTTTCGAACGCGGTGATGTTGTTTTTTACACCGCCCCAAAATTCGTTGCATTGATCGAGTGGTAGTTCTTCGAGATGTATCGACCATGTTGGCCTACCTAAGTAGCCCGTATTGCTTAAAATATTTTTTTCAATCCAAGAGGATACCGAGCCACATAACACCAGCATCAGTTTGGGATTTTTAGAAAAACAATCATCCCAGATAGTTTTTAGTTTGCTCAGAAAACCGGGATCGCCTATCGCCATCCAAGAAATTTCATCTAGTAAAATTATCGCTTCCTTGTCCGCAACTTGTTTAGCAAGCACCGTAAACAACGTTGCCCAGTCATCATTTTTAATGCCAAATAGCTTAAACTCTTCCTCAAGTTTTCGTACAAATTCATTACGCTGATCTTGTGCTGTTATTCCCGGAAAAGGTGCTAAACCGGTAAATTTATATAAGGAAAATGGTTTACTAAATTCCTCGATTAACGACGTTTTACCAATACGCCGCCGCCCATTTAATACAACTAAACTAGCGCGTTTTGCTGAGTATTCTTCTTTTAATTCGCACAGTTCACGGCTGCGGCCAATAAATGTAGTCACGACTTGATCCTCTAGAAACATGCATTTGTCGATTTGTAGTGCTCCTATGTATTATACGCCACCACTAGAAACATGCAAATGTCGATTTCTAGAGGTTTTGACTATTATTGTATGAACCCAACCCATAACTTTGCTACACTCCCGCGCTATGAAAGCGATGATACTTGCAGCGGGGGCCGGTCGACGACTGGGGACTCTCGGACAACAATTACCAAAAGCCTGTTTGAACATTGGGGGTGAACCTCTGGTTGTTCATCACATCAAAAAGCTACAGTCAGCCGGTATTACCGACATTGTGATTAATTATGCATATCTGGGTGAGCATATTGTTGAGGCGGTAGGTGATGGGCGTCAGTGGGGAGTGAACATACATTACTCACCTGAAGCGCCACCTGGGCTTGAAACGGGAGGCGGTATTTTCAATGTGTTGGATGTTCTCGGATCCGAGCCATTCTGTGTGATGAATGCGGATCTGTGGAGTGATTTTGATTATCGCCTGCTGCGGCGAGAACCCGAGCAATTAGCGCATTTGATTATGGTGCCTAATCCTGATTTTCATCCGACCGGTGATTATTATCTGGATCAGGGTTATATATCACAACACGCAACAATGACCGATACATCGAAATACACTTTCGCCGGGATTGGTGTTTATCGTCCAGAATTATTTCATGGCTCTCAGCCGGGTCGATTCAAACTAGCGCCTCTTCTTAATCAAGCAATGGAAACAAAAGGTGTGACCGGTGAGCTTTATGATGGCCCCTGGTTTAATATCAATACGCCCGAAACCTATCAACAAGTACAAGAGTGGTTAGATGACAAAATTAATTCGTATAGCAACGCGTCAGAGTAAGCTCGCTTTATGGCAAGCGAATGCGGTGAAGCAGCAGATCCTTGCCCAGCATCCCAAGGTTGAAGTGGAGCTGGTGCCGATGACGACTAAAGGTGATCAGATCCTTGACCGTAACTTGCAATTGGTCGGCGGTAAGGGCTTGTTTGTTAAAGAATTAGAGCAGGCGCTTTTAGATCGCCGTGCCGATATTGCAGTGCATTCTATGAAAGACGTTCCGACCGAATTTCCAGAGGGGCTGTATTTGCCGGTGATCCTTGAGCGATCGGATCCACGGGATGTCTTCGTGAGCAAGCAGTATGGATCCCTTGAAGAGCTGCCAGCACAGGCGGTAGTTGGGACTTCAAGCTTGCGTCGAAAAAACCAAATTTTGCTACTTCGAGATGACCTTGTTATCAAAGACTGTCGCGGTAATATCAATACGCGCGTTGATAAAATGCTCTCAGGTGAATACGACGCCATTATCTTGGCCGCAGCCGGTGTCGAGCGCATTGGCTTGACCGAACATGTGAAGTGTTCTTTTTCTACAGATGATATCGTGCCTGCCAGTGGCCAGGCGGCGATGGGTATTGAATGTCGTGAAGACGACGACAGCATTCTTGAGCTCCTTTCGCATTGTCATCATGATGAAACGGCGCGCTGCATAACGGCAGAGCGCGCGATCACCGCTGCACTTGGTGGAAGTTGTCACATGCCGCTGGGTGTCTATGCCACAGTCGAAGATGATCTGCTTGTGATGCAAGCGATATTAGGTGATATGCAAACCGGTGATTGCTTGGAAGCGGGTGCTTATGGCGAAGATGACCTTGTTATTGAGGAGATCATCATCCAACTTTACGAACAAGGTGCCGAGGACATACTGAATCAATTGTAATGAATCAATCCAATCTCGTTAACAGCGTGATCCTCATAACCCGGCCGGGTCAAATGGGGCGTCGTTTATGTCAGGCCGTTGTCGATCACGGTGGCGGTGCTTTGCATTTTCCGACCTTAGCGATTGAGCCACTCAATAATGCCGATAGAGCATCACCGCTCTCAGAGATGATCCGCCAGTTTGAAAGATATGACTGGTGCATCTTCATCAGCCCAAGTGCGATCGAAATAGCCTTGCCTATTCTTAAAAAACGCGGGGCATCACCACCTCGGCACACAAAAATTGCAGTGATGGGAGGTGGCAGTGCGAGCCTTATCCAGGCTTATCAGTGGCCAGTTCACCTACGGCCAGAACATAAATTGACGGCGGAAGAGTTACTGGCGCAACCTGAATTGCAACATCTCTCGGATCAGCGGATAGCGATCATAAAAGGTGTTGGCGGCAGAGGTGTTCTTGCGGGTAAATTACGCGAACGTGGCGCGATTGTCGATGAAGTTGACGTTTACAGTCGAAAACCACCCGAGTTTACCCCTGAGCAAATACATCAGGCTCGCTCATCTAACATTGATATGATCGTTTGCACCAGCGGCGATGCGATGTGTAATTTGGTGACGTGTATTAGCCAATTCAAACTTAATCACCTGATCCACAAGCCTTTAATGGTGAGTAGCCAGCGATTATACGATTGCGCACAAGAGCTTGATTGGCAAGGCCCAATTTTTCAAACACAAAACGC
>DAOUQR010000240.1 GCA_030625525.1 Pseudomonadota bacterium
TTTTGCGGATTTGGATGCAGACTTTAGTTCCGCCGGTGATCACGATGACGCTGTATTTTTTAATCTTTGGTACGATGATTGGTTCACGGATCGGGCCAGTTTCTGGCTATAATTACATGCAATATATTGCGCCAGGATTGATCATGATGTCGGTGATCACCAGTTCATATGCCAATGTTTGTTTTTCGTTTTACGCAACGCGATTTCAACATAGTATCGAAGAGATCCTAGTCTCCCCTACTCCGAATGTCTTAATTTTATCGGGCTATCTTGCAGCGGGCGTATTACGTGGCTTGTTGGTAGGGACATTGGTGACGTGTATCGCTTTATTTTTCACTAAATTACATATGCATAGTTGGTTCTTGACGATTACATCTGCGTTTTTAGCGTCTCTGCTGTTTTCATTGCTTGGCTTTTTGAATGCTTTATTTGCCCGTAATTTTGATGATACGTCGATTGTGCCCACCTTTGTGTTAACACCGTTGACCTATTTGGGTGGTGTGTTTTATTCCGTGTCGTTGTTGCCTAGTTTTTGGCGCGAGTTGTCTTACGCTAATCCGATTTTATATATTGTGAATGCGTTTCGTGATGGTGTGCTTGGAGTTTCGGATGTGAATATCTATTTTGCTTTTGGCATGATGACCTTTTTTATTGCGTTGGCACTTGGGGCTAATTTGTATTTTCTTGAAAAAGGAACGGGGTTGCGTACGTAAAAAGACGATGACACAACATTCAAAAATAAAGGCTAACACAGCCGTCTTACTAACAAATTTAGGTACGCCAGATGCACCAACTACTCGCGCCGTGCGGCGATATTTACGAGAATTTTTAGCCGATCCTCGCGTTGTTAATTTGCCACGATTTATTTGGTATCCAATTTTATATGGAATAATTTTACCGTTTCGATCGTCAGCCACCGCTAGGCTATATAAATCAATTTGGACGGAAAAAGGTTCACCGCTGCTAGACATTACTCAACAACAGGCTAACTTGTTACAACAAGCGCTGGGTGACGACGTCATTGTTGCAGCCGCCATGCGCTACGGACAACCCAATATCCGTGACGTTTTAAAATCACTTGAGAAACAACAGGTACGTAAACTCATTGTCCTCCCGTTATATCCACAATATTCAGCAAGCACGACCGCTTCAACTTATGATGCGGTGGCGAGCGCTTTAAAAAACTGGCGCTGGATCCCCGAGGTACAGTGGGTTAATGGGTATGCTGACCATCCTTTATATATAGAAGCCATTGCGCAGAGCATTGAAGCACATCGGCAAGAACATCCTGGGGCGCAACAGCTAATTTTTTCATTTCATGGATTGCCTAAAAAAATGCTGACTGAGGGCGATCCTTATTATTGCTTTTGTCAAAAAACGGCGCGACTTGTAGCAGAAAATTTGCAATTAAACCCCGATGAATATCAAGTCACTTTTCAATCGCGTTTGGGGAAAGCGGAGTGGATCAAACCCTACACAGAAACTGTCATGCGAGAACTACCGAAGCAAGGGAGCAAACATATTGATGTGATTAGCCCAGGATTTAGCGCCGACTGTCTCGAAACGCTGGAAGAAATTGCACAAAGAAATCGTGACTACTTCATCGATGCCGGTGGTGAGGAATACCACTACATCCCAGCATTGAATACAAGCAATAAACACATCGAGTTAATGGCGGAGTTGATCCGTTAATCTAAGTTACCCCCTGGCAACTCATCCCGCCAAAGCTCGCCAATATCCCCCAGCACATGCTATAGTTACAACGTTCAATAATAATAAGGAGCGCAAGCTATGTCTTTTTTCGGTATTTTGATCATCATCCTTGTGGTGGCAGCTATTTACTTTGTTTCAATCTACAACAAACTCATCGGTATGATCGAAGCAGTCAACAACGATAAAAAACAAATCGACATCCAATTAGACCGACGTTTCAAAGTTTTTCAATCCTTGATCGAAGTCGTTAAAAAATACATGGACTATGAAAAATCCACTTTAAAAGATGTTGTTGCGCTGCGTAATAAAGCCACCGCTGCGAAAGATGCGGGTGATGCAAAAGGACAGATGGCAGCAGAAAATCAAATTTCATCCATTGCCTCAGGTATCAATGTTGTCTTTGAACAATATCCTGATTTAAAAGCCAATCAAAATGCACTACAACTTCAAGAAGAAATTGTGAATACAGAAAACAAACTCGCGTATTCAAAACAAGCATTCAATGATTCTATCGAAAAATATTACGCAACCAAAAAATCATTTGTTGAATCAATGGTTGTGTCATTGGCCGCAGGCAAACTTGATAAAACATTTGAGTATTGGAGCTTACCTGAAGAAAAAATTCAAGAACAAGAAGACTACACCGTTAAACTCTGAGGGTAGGAATGGACTTATCACATTACAAATCACAAGCTTCAGATTGGCGTGAACAGCTGCGTAAAAATAAACGAAAAACACGCCAAGTCATTCTGGCCTTTATTTTTTTATATGCAGGTATTGGTCTCCTCGTTGATGTTTTTTATCAAAGCAGTATTCACCATGCCCCCTTGGGCGCTATTTTTAAAGCATTGATCACGTTTAAATTGTTTCCGTATGCGACGGTCACGATGGGCCTTGTTGCCGTGATTAGTTTGTGGATAACTTATACTTTTCATGACCGCATCATGCTAATGGGCACCGATGCGGTCGAGGTCACGAAAGAAAATGCAGAGTCTCTGCAGGCAACTCAACTTTATAACGTTGTTGAAGAAATGAAAGTCGCAGCGGGTTTACGTTTCATGCCACGCGTTTACATTATGAATGCAAACTACATGAATGCATTTGCCAGTGGTTACAGTGAAAAATCAGCGATTGTTGCAATCACTCGTGGTTTGCTAGACAAGCTCGACCGCCCCGAATTAACGGCCGTCATGGCTCATGAATTGAGTCATATTCGT
>DAOUQR010000098.1 GCA_030625525.1 Pseudomonadota bacterium
ATTTAAAAAAACATCCTCTACGACCGCACAAAATCAATCGTTCATTTATGGTGCCCATAACCAGATTCGAACTGGTGACCTCTTCCTTACCAAGAAAGTGCTCTACCAACTGAGCTATATGGGCCTTCCATTCTTTGGAGCGGGTGATGGGAATCGAACCCACACAATCAGCTTGGAAGGCTGAGGTTCTACCGTTGAACTACACCCGCTTACTAACTCCATTTATTACGATATAAGGTTTGGAGGGGGAAGGATTCGAACCTTCGAAGGCGGAGCCGTCAGATTTACAGTCTGATCCCTTTGGCCACTCGGGAACCCCTCCAAAAATAGCTGCGTATTCTGCACATTTTAGAGACCGAAGTCAACTGCTTATTAAAGATAATTAGAACTATTCGCAATATTTTTGATTATGAGGCTTTATTTAGGAGTTTAAGCAGTTAAAGCCGTAGCGAAAAGAGCTAAGATGCTGAAGGTATGATAACCCTAGATCCAAAAATAAGTCATCATGGCAATATAGCAAAGGGGAAAGATAAAGCGCGAGTAGTAATCAATCGCTCTTGCTCGTTCAACTTTCCCGTTTAATCCCATCGTACAAGTGATCACAGATTCAACGAAAGCTAAAAACACCAATAATATCGAAAATAAAGTGAAAAAATCGATGAGTGTTAAATAAGAAATTTTCGGTAACAGTCGATCAATACTAAAGAGAAATGCGATGAGCGTTAATATCGTTGTGGCCGCCAGCCCGATCTGCACTTCTATTTTAATTGGATCAATAAAAAACACGGCCCACGACATGAACATGATCAGACTCAGTGGCAATATAATTTTCCAAACATAGTAGCGCACGATACGAGTTGCTTTAATATTGTAAGTAAAAACAGCAAGCGCAATTTGCATTCCTCGAAGATGTGACGATTTTGCAGTGAAAACATCAACATTGGGAACCCCTTCACCAATATTCCATGATGCAATAGAAAATGGCGTGCGCCGCCCTGTAGATTCAGGATCCAATTTTAACTCTAGCTTGTCAGGGCCATATTCAAACGACAGAACCTGTACGGGTAACAACTGTGTATCACGTGGAAATCTTTTTAAATCAAACGACGACGCCAACGATCCAATATAACGCTGTAGGTATTCCACTTCGCCATCGGATTTAACTCTGACAATATCATCAAGTTTTTTGGTGAGATTACGCATGTTAAACACTTCTAATTGCGGATGCCAAACATCTAAAAGCTTATAAACACAATAAGCATCCTTATTATTCGACTTAAAACGAAGCTGAGGATCATTCCATCGATAACTTAATACGAAGTCAGTTAGATAACTCTGATGCACATCATCAATATACTTAATATCGATTATATAGAGCCCCACTCGCACCTTTGTGGGCTCATCAGCTCCCGACGGCAGGTGGCGCTGAATACTCTCTACCGATTTGCATTCATTTTGATTGGCTGAATAACTAAGCTGACAAATGATAAGTAATATACAGCAGCAGTTCAGCCCTAACCTTCTTACTTTCATCATACGCACTTCTCATTAACGCTACTCTGTAAAGTATAGCACTTGTATATCAGAACTTTGTTGCTATACTCATTTTAATATCTACTGGACTAGGGTAAAACGGACTTATGGCTACTCCACTTCCTACTGGAATGACACTCTCTGTTGAACTTGATCCAGCGTATCAAACTATCCTAACGACTGAAGCCTGTGAATTTTTAATAGCGCTTCACCGTGAATTTAATACCCGCCGACTTGCTTTGCTAGACGAACGTGAACAGCGTCAATTAACGCTCGACCAAGGTAAGAAATTAGACTTCTTAGCTGAAACCATCGATGTGCGCGACGGTGCTTGGCAAGTCAACAAAACACCCTTCGATTTAGAAAATCGCCGAGTGGAAATCACTGGCCCTGTTGAACGTAAAATGATGATCAACGCACTCAATTCCGGTGCGAATGTTTTCATGGGCGATTTTGAAGACTCACTCTCCCCGACTTGGGACAATGTCATGCAAGGCCAAATCAATTGCATGGATGCCGTGCGACGCCAACTTGATTTCGATGCACCGAATGGCAAGCATTATGAATTGAACAATGATATTGCCACCTTACTCATTCGCCCACGCGGTTGGCATTTATCAGAAAAACATCTACTCGTTGATAATGAGCGCATGTCAGCTAGCTTAGTGGATTTTGGTTTATACTTTTTTCACAATGCGCATGCCACACTTGAAAACAATACTGGGCCTTATTTTTATTTACCCAAACTTGAACATTATTTAGAAGCCCGTTTATGGAATGATGTCTTTTGTTTTGCGCAAGACTATTTAGAGATCCCTCGAGGAACGATTCGAGCCACCGTACTGATTGAAACCTTACCCGCCGCATTCCAAATGGAAGAAATCCTGTATGAATTACGAGACCATATGTCAGGACTCAATGCCGGACGTTGGGATTATATTTTTTCGGTCATCAAAACATTTGCAGGCGATAGCCAGGCTATCTTACCGAATCGCGATCAAGTCACCATGACAGTCCCTTTTATGCGAGCATATACTCAACTATTAATCCAGACTTGTCATAAACGAGGCGCACATGCGATGGGTGGCATGGCAGCCTTTGTACCCAGCCGTAAAGACGCCGAAGTGAATGCAACAGCGATTGAAAAAGTCCGCGAAGATAAATCCCGTGAAGCCAATGATGGCTGTGATGGCACTTGGGTTGCTCATCCTGATTTAGTCGCTATTGCAAAAGTAGAATTTGATAAAGTACTAGGGAATAAAGCGAACCAGAAAGATAAGTTACGAGAAGACGTTTCTGTTAACTCTAACGACTTAACCGATTTAACCATTAAAAACTCCACGATCACCGAAACCGGTATCCGTCACAATATTCGCGTAGCCCTACAATATTTAAACGCTTGGATCCAAGGTTACGGATGCGTTGCCCTCTATAATTTAATGGAAGATGCAGCCACCGCTGAAATTTCACGCGCACAACTGTGGCAATGGCTCAATCACCATGCACACCTTGACGATGGCCGCGTATTCGATAAAGCCCTCTATACGCAGCTATTCAATGATGAATTAGAACAACTTAATCAAACCGATTTTAAAATCATTGATAGCGCCAAACAATTATTTAATGACTTAGTGTTAGACAAACAATTTAAATCATTTTTAACCTTATCAGCCTACGAACAATTTACTTAGTGGAGAGACGCTCATGATGGATCGCAAGCAACAAATTGACGCATTAAAAAATGCATGGGCCAATGATCCTCGCTGGGCGAATGTTCAACGCGATTATACTGCTGAGGAAGTCGTCAAATTACGTCCGTCAATCCAGATTGCTCACTCCATGGCAGAACATACGTCAAAACGCATGTGGAAATTAATCAATGAGCGGGCCTTTCTTACCAGCCTCGGCACACTCACCGGTTCACAAGCGGTTGAAATGGTGAAAGGTGGACTCAATTCCATTTACATCAGTGGTTGGCAAGTAGCGGCTGATATGAATTTATCGGCAAATACATATCCGGATCAATCGTTGTATCCTTCAAACAGTGTTCCTGCTCTCATTCAACGCGTCAACAGTGCGCTCATGCGTGCCGATCAAATTGCCGCAAGCGAAGGTGATACGGACACTGATTGGTATATCCCTATCTTAGCCGATGCAGAAGCAGGATTTGGCGGCCCATTGCATGCGTTTGAATTAATGAAAGCCATGATCACCGCCGGCACAGCCGCGGTGCATTTTGAAGATCAATTAGCCGCGGAAAAAAAATGCGGACACTTAGGCGGCAAAGTTTTAATTCCAACCTCAGCCTTTATTAATACCTTGCGCGCAGCACGTTTAGCAGCGGATGTCTTAAACGTACCGACCTTAGTGGTAGCACGTACCGATTCACTCTCAGCGACCCTATGCACATCAGACATTGATAAACGCGACCAAATATTTTTAACCGGTGAACGCACCAGTGAAGGCTATTACCACGTTAAACCCGGCTTAGAATCCGCTATCGCGCGCGGCATCGCTTATGCGCCCTACGCCGATTTAGTCTGGTTTGAAACATCAAAACCTGATTTAGGCGAAGCAAAAGAATTTGCCGACGCCGTTCGTGAAAAACACCCGAACCAATTATTTGCATACAACTGCTCACCCTCTTTTAATTGGAAACAAAACTTGGATGACAAAACCATCGCAGAGTTTCGTGAAAAACTCGCCGAAATGGGTTTCAAATATCAATTCATTACACTGGCCGGTTGGCATTTAATTAATTTGAAAACATTTGAGCTTGCAAAAGATTATGCTAAAAAAGGCATGAGTGCGTACGTTGAATTGCAAGAAAAAGAATTTACACGTGAAGCGGATGGCTATACAGCAACGCGCCATCAACGTGAAGTAGGTACCGGTTATTTTGATGAGGTATTGATGACAATCACCGGCGGACAATCTGCAACGGCAGCGTATTCAGGTTCAACAGAGGCGGAACAGTTCAAAAAAGAATAATTGATCCGTCATGCTCATTAGATAACACCCTGAGCGTTGACTTAAATTTAAACAACCTGTATAATGCGCGTTACATTAATCGCAGTAGTCAGTTTTTATGTTTTTTTCTTCAAAGCTTGTTGATATTAATCTTGATCTCATTAACCACATTATAAATTCCTTTTCAGAGGAGAGAAATCATCCCAAAAGCCCTCTTCTCAAAGAAATTGAAAACACAAGTCAATTTCCTGATTGGTTTATTAAGCTCGAGCCGTCTGAAAAATATCAAATCCTAGCGACAACGTTTTCAGGTAAAACACCGCTATTCTTTCAAATACATTTTTCTAAAATAAAACAATCCATCAGTGAAATATTACCTAAATCAGCGGAGCTTGTGTATAAGCTTGCGACCTTAAAAGACAGTGATGGCAAGATTATCTTCTTTCAAAAAGAGCGGAACAAGGAGTGGTATAGCAAACAATCATTAGAGGGGCTTACTAACCAGCTCACTCAAGCACAGATAAATTCCTTGCTCATTCAATATATAAGAGCAGACAGCACGGGATATGTTGCAGTACCCCTACTTGCTCACTTAGAGCCTGAAAATTTAACCAAACTATTTTCAGAAGACATCGACGGCACGCCATTTCACTTAAAGTTACTTAAATTATCATCAACAAGATATATTGAACAGTGTCGGCGAATTCCGCCAGATGATTTTGTAAAACTTTTAAAAGCACCTCTAAAGGAAGGCAAACACGCCATCCATCAAGTTGTCGAAACGGCCCCAAAAGT
>DAOUQR010000055.1 GCA_030625525.1 Pseudomonadota bacterium
GACATTGAAGGCCTGTTTATTTCCCTTGTATCGAACGTCTTGAGTTAGATTAATGTCGGTAAATATTTCGTAGAGTGTGTCGAGCAATTCATGCATATGTTTGTTGTAGGCACTAGCGCTCCAATCATCAGATGCGTCAAAGGCAAAGGCGGTGATCAAGTCATCGAAAGCACTTGATTGTAAGTCGCGAAGTAATTTTAATATTTCAAAAAATTCTTTGTTGTATTTTCGACGTCTTAAGAGCAGGTGGCGCCAGTTGGGTTTGTTTTTAAATTTAAGGGCTGTTGCCGTGATGCTGTTGTGGCGTTTTTGGAGATAGCGACTAATTCGCTTGTTTTTTTCTTTTTTCCAGTCATTGTCTAGTGACAAATCAGTTATTGAGTTACCGGTTAACCAATCGGTGATGTTTTTATCTAACCCCTCAGCTCCAGCTGCTGACTTTTCAAATAATTTAGCAACCGTTTCTCGACTGACTTCGCCAATTTCGTTATAAGGTTGCGCAAGAATTCGCTCGCTCAAAAAGCGTTTGATGCGGTTATAGCGTCGGTAACCTGAAACAAACACATTGTGTTTTTTTAGGTGACGTTTGATTTTTCGAGCATATAAATAATGATTCTTTACAGAGCTTTCTTTAAAGCCAAGCATGGTTTGGAGTTGCGTTGCAATTTTTGTTTTAGTTGAGTTGTCTGTCGCGTTGATATAGTGCCAGTACAGGCAAAGCGTTATTGCTTTGAATTTAGCGTGAGACAAGAGTGTTTTATCATCTATAATGCTTTGAATCTGTGAACGTATACGACCTTCATGTGCGCCAAACGCTTTGAGTTTGCCTGGGTAATCAGCTGCGTTTTTAACCGCTTGTTCCTTAACCGCACTAAATGTCTCGTTGAGTGTTTTATCAAGCTTCGTGCGGTTATCCGCAGTCATTATTTTATAACGACGTCTAAAAATCTCATCGCTAATATA
This sequence comes from Pseudomonadota bacterium, assembly GCA_030625525.1. Classification (GTDB taxonomy): domain Bacteria; phylum Pseudomonadota; class Gammaproteobacteria; order DAOUQR01; family DAOUQR01; genus DAOUQR01. Next base: position 964 of record DAOUQR010000055.1, read on the forward strand.
AATGGTTGACGCAGAGCGTGTTCTTGGGAAAAAAGATTTGAAGGCTGTCGGTATACGTGCGCGCCAACTCGGAAAAATAAGTTGTAATGCGCTTTTTATTTCTTGTTTTAATGCTTTTTCGTTTGAGTCACTACCGTTTAGTTTTTTATAAAGTTTTTGCAGGTAAACGGCTGCAAATTTTTCTGGGTGATTTTTTGTCTCGTTAAACTGGTTGAGTGTCTCTTTAATTTTTTTGTGGGCCACGCTGTCAGAACTGAATATGTTGGTTACGTCATCGCGGATGATAAATGATGGTTTAAACTGTTCGGCTAAGGCCGTACGTTCTGCTTCAGTTGATTGGAAATAGTGGCGTTCTTCAAATGCACTGTCAATATGTTTGGTAAAACGAGAATCAAAAAACCGTCTAAAAGTAGACTCAAGAAAAGGTCGTTTTTCAAATGGAAATATTTTCAAGAGAGCATTGCTGCAAGCTTTTTTAATGTGAGCTTCATGACGGTGTTTGAATGTTGCATAAAGCAATTGTGCTGTTAATTTTAGGGTGGGTATATCCGCTTGCGAAATAAAGGAATTAAGCCGCTTTAAACTCGGATCCGATTCAGGAAAAAAATCGTTGAGTGAATTCTTTTCGAGCTTTGCTTCATCCCGCTCGTCAGGAAGCCGTATAAATTCAGGCATGTTCTTTTTATTCGTGAGCGTCTTAAAGAAGCTTAATTTGGTTAGAGTGCCATCAGGAATTTCAGCTTCTGCTGTTAGCATTTTTTTTGACTGCTCATCTTCAATAATACTATTGCCAACAACAATACTGTCTTTAATACCCTCTTTCTCAAGCCGTTCTAAAATTAGTGTGTCTTTATCGTTAGAGCTGAGTCCATCTTTGAATTTAAGATGCAGCATTTTTTCTAGAACACCTTCAAGGTAATTTATGGGCTCGAGGGGAGCATCATGAGATGAGATTGCTGTTTTGTAAAACGAATAAAGTCCTTCGAGCACGGTTTCCATAATTTCTTTATGTGGGCGTTGATCTCGGTGTTTCAATTGTAGTTCGCGGATGACTAGATGGAAAAAATTAACAAGGTTTTTTTGAATAGTTTCATTATCAAAAGTATCATCTTTAAAATAATAATTAATTTGACTATACAGACTCATAAATTATCCTTGTATTAATTTGAACAAATAGCGCGATCACGGCATCGAGAGGCTTGCGATAACTCTTTACTCATATTACTCTAAGTTACTTAACGAAATATTAAGGAATTGAGATGCAAAAACTGTGTTTAGCAAACTTTAGTCAAATACGACTAGAAGATGTTCCCGGTAAACTTGAAGAATTAATTAAATACAATTTAACAGTTATAGAACAATTGTCAAGCAAAAGGCAAGTATCTTGGCAGTCTTTAATACAACCGATGGAAGAATTAGACGACAAACTCAATCAATTTTGGTCACCCATTTCACATTTAAACTCGGTAAAAAATTCGGCTGAATTACGAAAAGTTTATCAAAAATGTTTACCGATGTTATCCAATTATTCAACTGAAATAGGTCAGAATGAGCCGCTATTTAATGCGATCAATGAAATAAAAAAAACAGAATATAATTCTTTGGCACCAGCACAGCAAAAAGTTATCGATAATGAATTACGAGATTTTAGATTAGCCGGTGTAGATTTAGCTGTAGAGAAAAAACAGCGCTATAAAACTATTCAAACAAAATTATCTGAGCTGTGTAATCAATTTGAAAATAATGTTTTAGACGCAACTAATAAATGGACGATACAAATCACGGATGAGGCACGTTTATCGGGCTTACCAGAACATGCTCGTCAAGCGGCAAAAGAAGCTGCGCAAGCAAAAGAGCTAGATGGGTGGCTGTTTACTCTCGAATTTCCAAGTTATTACGCTGTTATCAGTTATGCCGATGATGAAGCCTTGCGTGAAGAAATGTACACGGCCTATGTAACCCGAGCTTCCGATCAAGGCCCAAATGCAAATGAATTTGATAATAGCGCCGTGATGGATGAAATCTTAAGTTTGCGTCACGAAAAAGCCCAACTCGTAGGGTTTAATAATTACGCAGAGTATTCCCTTGCAACTAAAATGGCAGAAAAATCAGAGGACGTTTTACATTTTTTAAATGACTTAGCGAAACGTTGCAAAGAACAAGGTAAAAAAGAATTTGATGAGCTAACTCAATTTGCTAAAACTGAGTTTAATATAGCAACATTAAACCCTTGGGATATCAGTTATTACAGTGAAAAATTAAGGCTGCACAAATACGATATTTCACAAGAAGCGTTGCGACCGTACTTTCCAGAAAACAAAGTGATCAAAGGCCTGTTCGAAATTGTAGAGCGCCTTTACGGTATTCGCTTACAAGAACGCAGCGATGTGGATACTTGGCATGAAGACGTTCGTTATTTTGATGTGTTAGATGAAAATGGCGCTGTTCGTGGCGGACTTTATTTTGATTTATATGCGCGCGCGAAAAAACGCGGTGGTGCGTGGATGGATGAGTGCGTTAATCGTAGACGTCTCGAAGACGAAATGATTCAGGCCCCCGTCGCATTTTTAACGTGTAATTTTTCAGGTCCGACTAAAGGTCAACCTGCGATTTTTACTCATAATGAAGTGGTCACTTTATTTCACGAACTTGGGCATTGTCTCCATCATTTATTAACACAGGTCGATTATAGTTTTGTTTCCGGTATCAATGGTGTACCTTGGGATGCGGTTGAATTGCCAAGTCAATTTTTTGAAAACTGGGCTTGGGATAAAACAGCGCTGGATCTATGTGCGCAACATTATCAAACGGGAGAGCCTTTACCTGATGATATGTTCCAACGTTTACTTAACGCGAAAAATTTTCAGTCAGCGATGCAAATGCTGAGGCAGTTGGAGTTTTCATTGTTTGACTTCAGCATGCACTGTGAATATGAGCCTGAGCTGGGTGGACGAATACAAGAAAAATTAAATGCTGTTCGCGAAAAGGTTACGGTTGTACCTGTGCCAGAGTTTAATTGTTTTCAAAATAGTTTTTCACATATTTTTGCAGGGGGGTATGCGGCCGGTTACTACAGTTATAAATGGGCTGAAGTGTTATCGAGCGATGCGTTTTCATTGTTTGAAGAAAACGGCATCTTTGATCAAGCAACCGGTCGATCATTTTTGCATAACATTTTAGAAAAAGGCGGCAGTCAAGAACCGATGGATTTATTTGTAGCATTTCGTGGGCGCAAACCAACCGTGGATGCATTGTTAAAACACAGTGGGATAGTGTGATATAATTCCAGAACAAAAAACAATTTTACTCAGAACCAGGGGTGCCAACGTCATTGGCTGAGAGAGCATCTGCTCAACCCTTTGAACCTGATCTAAGTCATATTAGCGAAGGAAGGTTATATGTCATTACACACACTCGGAAATGTCAGCCTTAATATATCAACAGGCATTTATTTCATTTGGTTTATTCCACAATTACTCTTAACCTTTAAGCGGCGCAGCACAAAAGGTTTAAGTTTATGGATGCATGCGATTTTAATGACGGGCTATTTGTCGGATTTAATTTATGGATTTGGCCGAAATTTCCCATTGCAATATCGACTCGTCACCGTTTGTGGGTTGCTCTACTTAGTTATTCAACATGTACAGTTGTATTTATATACTGATCCAGAGAACAAGAACAAAATATTGTATTTAATGTCGGTGTACTTTTTGGCGTTTTTTGTTTTTGCTTTACTCGTCATTCCCCTGAAAGGCGAACACAAAATGTTTTATGATTGGATTGGAATGCTTTCGACATTGTGTTGGTTTACTTATTTGATCCCACAGCTTTATAAAAATTATAAAAATAAATCGACTAACGATTTAAGTCGGCGGTTTGTCTTGTTGGTTTTTGTGGCCGCAGTTTGCGATATGATTTCAGCCTATGCGTTAGGTTGGGACTGGCCAAGTCTGGTGGGAACGCCGATATCAGTTTTGAAAAATATGATTTTATTGATGCAAATACGTTGGTATGCCTCTAGTACCAGCCGTTCTCAATTTGAAAAGAATATAGATCGTCATCCCGCGGCTTGACCGCGGGATCCAGAAAATACTGGATCCTGTGGTCAAGCCACAGGATGACGATCTGAATTCTTTTCAAATTGAGAATTGCTGCTCTAGTACCCTTTTCATTCACCCTGTGATATAATTCTGTCCATTATGAAACGCTTAAAAAATGAAATTATTAATCACTTGCTTAAATTAGCAATCACCTGCAACGGAAAAAAATCCCGTTGTCTCCGCACACATTAACTAAGTTCATTATTATTTAGTTAAATCTCTTGTTTATTTCTATTATTAAAATCAGTTTCGGAGTTTATTATGATCAAGCTAGTGCAAGTTTCATTACAGCGTGGCAGCAAAATGTTATTAGAGTCTGCGGATTTAATTACGTTTCAAGGGCAAAAGATTGGTATCGTCGGTGTGAATGGTGCCGGTAAAACATCACTGTTCCAATTGATCCGGGGTGAAATTTCAGCGCTTGCCGGTGACGTCGATATTCCAAAATCATTGACGTGGGCTTACATTCGCCAAGTTATTCCTAATACTGATATGACGGCGGTTGATTACGCAGCGCGTGGTGATGAAGAATATGCAGATCTAATGGATCGGTTAAGTCGAGCTGAAGAGCAACAAGATGGCATGGCTATCGCAAATATTCATGGGCGTTTGAGTGAAATAGACGGTTACTCGCTACCTAACAAAGCGGCTAAAATTTTAGTCGGCCTAGGTTTTTCACAAGAACAACTTGCACAAGGTGTGAATACTTTTTCGGGTGGTTGGCGTATGCGCTTGAACTTAGCGCAGGTTCTATTATCACGTGCCGATGTATTATTGCTCGATGAACCCACTAACCATTTAGATTTAGAAGGGATTGTTTGGCTAGAGCAATGGCTAAAAGAAACCCCGCAATCTTTTTTTGTGATTTCACATGATCGTGAATTTCTTGATCATGTGACGAGTCATATTGTGCACCTACATGATCAGCAACTGAAACTGTACACCGGCAACTACAGTACCTTTGAAAAAAATTACGCCGAAGCATTACGCATACAACATGCAGCTTTTCAAAAGCAAAAACGTGTTCGTGAACACATGCAATCTTTTGTCGATCGTTTTCGCGCTAAAGCAACAAAAGCAAAACAAGCGCAAAGTCGTATTCGCATGCTAGAAAAAATGGAACAAATAGCACCTGTACGTGCACTCAGCCCTTTTGAATTTGAGTTTGCTGAGACAGCACCCGTTGGTAATCCTATGATCCAGATTGAACACGTTAATTTAGGTTACGAAACGAATGTGGTGTTAGAACAGCTGACTTTAAATATTAATAATGATAGTCGAATCGGTTTGCTTGGTTTAAACGGTGCCGGTAAGTCAACATTTATTAAAGCAATAGCGGGTGACATTAAACCGTTATGCGGACAAATTAATATAAATTCAAAAGTAAAAGTGGGTTATTTTGCTCAGCACCAGTTAGATCAGTTGAGTGCGGATGAAAGTCCGATGTGGCATCTGATCCACCTGGATCCAAAAATTACAGAACGCGACGCACGTAATTTTTTAGGTGGCTTCAATTTTAAAGGTGATCGTGTGTTTGAGCGTGTTGGAAATTTTTCTGGTGGTGAAAAATCACGACTCGTACTCGCTTTATTAGTTTGGCAAAAACCAAGTCTGTTATTACTTGATGAGCCAACCAATCATCTTGATATGCAAATGCGAGAAGCCTTGTCAGATGCATTACAAAATTTTACCGGCACATTGTTAGTCGTTTCGCATGATCGCTATTTATTAAATAGTTTGGTTGATGAGTTTTGGCTGGTTGATAGTGGCAGCATTTCTCGTTTTGATGGCAGCTTAACGGATTATCATAAATGGCTAATGAAACGCATGCAGGAATTAACAAAAGAAAGCTCGGGGAAAACTAAAAAAGAAATCAAGAACAACGAAGAAAAAATAGACTGTGTAAGATTAGAAAAAAATCTTGAGAAGCTCGTTTCAAAACTCGAAAAGTTAATGTCAAAATTTGAAGATGAGTCCCTTTATCAGCCTGAAAAACAAGCGAAGTTAACGTCGCTTACTCAAGAACAAAAACAACTAGAGAAGAAGATAGCTGAGATTGAAGATCAAATATT
>DAOUQR010000239.1 GCA_030625525.1 Pseudomonadota bacterium
GCTCTCCCAGCTGAGCTATAGCCCCTTAAGTAAGGGAGGCGAATTGTATACACTTGATTTTTTTGTGTCAAGTTTTATTTGTAGCACCCATTATAAAATCAATTGCATTTTTAATCCGCTGGTTCGCTCTTTCACGACCAACCAAAAATAATGTGACATCAATCGAGGGTGAGATGGCATCACCTGTTAAAGCAACTCGTAACGGTTGGGCAACTTTACCCATGCCCACTTCAAAGTGCTCAGCCGTCTCAATGATCACTTGATGCATGTTCGATTCATCCCAAGCTGGCATTGCATCAAGCAAGCTGATTACATGCTCAAGATATGGGATCGCCGTTGGCTTTAAATTTTTACGCGCCGCTTTCTCGTCATATACATCAAAGTCTTCATAAAAATATCGACTTTTTTCAGCCATCTCAAGTAAGGTTTTGCAGCGTTCACCCTGTGTTTTAATCACATCGGTCAGGGCTGGACCATTATTTAAATCTACGTTTAAGTTTTTAAAATTATATTTCAAAGCAGCCACAATATCTTCCGGCTCACTGGCTTTAATATAATGCTGGTTTATCCACTGCAATTTTTCTTGATTAAAGCTGGCGGCTCCTTTACTCACACTATTAAGGTCAAAGGAATCGATCATTTCATTCAAACTAAACAACTCTTGATCACCATGAGACCAGCCCAGACGTACCAAATAATTCATCATGGCATGTGGCAAATACCCATCGTCACGATATTGAACGACACTCACGGCCCCATGACGCTTTGATAAACGCTTGCCATCCGGGCCTAAAATCATAGGTAAGTGAGCATATACCGGCAATTCAGCACCCAAAGCTTTTAAAATATTAATTTGCCGCGGGGTATTATTAATATGGTCATCACCTCGCACGACATGTGTAATTTCCATATCCCAATCATCAACCACAACCGTCAAATTATAAGTTGGCGTGCCATCGCTACGCTGAATAATCAAATCATCCAATTCACTGTTTTGAATCGTAACTGAACCATAAACTTGATCATCAAAAGTTACGCCACCCTCCGTTGGGTTTCGAAAACGTATCACATAAGGTTCATCACGATGGGGTAAATCTAAATCACGACAATGACCATCATAACGGGGTTTTTCTTTGTTTGCCTGTTGAGTTGTGCGCAACTCAGCCAAACGCTCTTTGGAGCAATAACAACGATAAGCATGCTGTTCACTCATCAACTGTTCAATCACCTCGGTATAGCGAGCAAAACGCTGTGTTTGGTAGACTGGTTCGCCGTCATAATTAAGGCCTAACCAACTCATGCCGTCTAAAATTGCTTGAAGCGACGCATCAGTCGAACGCTCGCGATCAGTATCTTCAATACGCAGCACGAATTCTCCATTGTTGTGTCTCGCGTATAACCACGAAAAGAGGGCCGTTCTAGCGCCACCCACATGCAAAGATCCAGTCGGTGAAGGTGCAAAGCGTGTTTTAACAGACATATAATAGTTCCTAAAATTCAGTTGTGTAAAAAAACAAAGCGGATTATACCACTATAAAGCATTTTCAGTGTATAATTAGCACCTCTTTTTTAGTGGCTAAGGAATAAGCCCAATGCAGCAGAAACCTTTGCAGAGACGCATTCAATTAATGGTGCTATTACCTTTGATTTGGATCACCTTGGTGTTTAGCTGTTTTTTCATATGGCAGGTTTACCATGATCTCGAAGGCGGTTTAGTCGAACGCGGTCAATCTCTTGTGCGACAACTCAGTCCCGTCAGTGAATATGCGCTGCTGACAAATAATCAGCGTATGCTACAAGCCATTATCAACGCTGCAACCGTTAATCCTGAAATCAAAGCCATCACTTTTTATAATAAAAATAAAAAAATTATTGTATCGCGTGGTCGGGTTAATCTTGCCAAAACTAACCAGCTACTCCAAAACGCATCCAGCAACAAAACCCAAGTTAAATTTTTAGATTCACAAAGCATTAACTTTTTAGCCCCTATAAAACTGCCACACGCCAATCTTTATTCATTAAATAAAGTCAATAAGCAAAACCAGCATTCAGAAGAAGTGATTGGTTGGCTATCCGTAAACTTAGACACGTCCCACACCATCGTTAAAGAATATCAAGCCCTCATCGCACTTGCCGTGATCGCAGCTATCGGCATTATTCTCGGTCTGTGGATCAGTTTTATCAATGCACAAAAAATGATTGGGCCCATTGAGTCGTTGCGAAAACAACTTCACCGATGGCAGAGTGGTGAATATGAATTTGATCCCATCGAAACCGATGAAGAAGAATTAAAAGATATCCGCCGCACACTCAAAACAATTTTATATGGTGACTTGCAGACGACAAACAATCTCAAACAACAGTTAGATATCCTACGACAAGAACACGAACTCGAACATAAAAATATAATTGCTGAAAACAAATCATTACAGCATGCCTTATCGCAAAGCATGGCTAAAAACCGTATCAAATCAGAATTCCTGGCGAACATGAGTCATGAAATTCGCACGCCCATGAACGGTGTTGTAGGTTTTGCCAATTTATTATTAGAAACAGAGCTCACGCCTTTGCAGCGCGATTATTTACACACAATTAAAAAATCGACTGATACCTTATTATCCGTCATTAATAATATTTTGGATTTTTCTAAAATTGAAGCCGGTAAAATTCAACTTGATTACATCCCCTTTGATATCCGCCAACTTTATGAAGAAGTCATTGCCATACTTGAGCCTGTGGCAAAACACAAAAATCTCGAGCTAGCCGCCCTCACCTTTGCTAATGTGCCGATGAAAATCATTGGTGATCCCTTGCGTTTAAAACAAGTCATTACAAATCTATTGGGCAATGCGATTAAGTTCACTGAACGTGGCAGTGTCGTCATTCGCACCGAACTACTCAATGAAAATGATAGCCAAGTGAGCTTACGTATCAGTATTTCTGATACCGGCATTGGTATG
>DAOUQR010000123.1 GCA_030625525.1 Pseudomonadota bacterium
CTTTTGAAAAAACAAGTATAATCCGACGCAATATATAGAGTAAAGTAATGACAAAAACCAAATCATTAGATTTTGAAAAATCTTTAGAGCAATTAAATACAATTGTTGAGCAATTAGAAACTGGCGATACCACCTTAGAAAAGTCACTCGGTCTTTTTGAAGACGGTGTGAAATTAACTCGTCAATGCCAAAAAGCTCTCAGCAATGCCGAACAAAAAATTAAAATACTGACCGAACAAAATGAAGATGCAAACCTCAACGATTTTACAAGCCCCGATGAATGAGTGTTACGAACGCTTTCCCAAATACATAGAGCAAATTAATCGTGCGCTCACCTCGCATTTGGATAACATCGAGACGCCTGCCACACAATTAGTTGAGGCGATGCGCTATAGTGTCTTATCCGGTGGCAAACGTATTCGCCCTTTATTAGTGTTACTCACAGGTGAAATGTTGGGCGTCGAGTCATCCACTTTACTCAGATCCGCTTGCGCAATTGAATTCATCCATTGTTACTCGTTGATCCATGATGATTTGCCTGCAATGGATGATGATGATCTGCGTCGAGGACTACCCACCTGTCACATTAAATTTGATGAAGCCACCGCAATTCTTGCGGGCGATGCATTGCAAACAGAAGCCTTTGAAATGCTCGCGCAAGAAACGCATATTAATGGTGAACAACGCCTTAAAATGATCAGCTCACTAACACGTGCTATTGGTTGTAGCGGGATGGCTGGCGGACAAATGTTAGATTTGATCGCCGCAGGAAAACAGTTATCCCAAAGCGATCTCGAACAAATTCACAAGTTAAAAACGTCTCACTTGCTTGGCGTCAGCATCGAATTTGCAAGCATTGCCGCTAACTGTGAAAACAAAGAAAAAATAGCTTTAATGAATTTTGCCCAGTGCATTGGACTCGGGTTTCAGATCAAAGATGATTTATTAGATGTCGAAAGCACAAGTGAGCAACTAGGTAAACCGCAAGGTTCAGATGCCGCCCTTGCTAAACCGACATTTGCGACCATCATGTCTGTAGCCGATGCTAAAAAATGCTTGGATCAGATTCATCAACAAGCAATTTCACATATCAAAAACTTTTCGAATAATGAACGCCTTTTACAACTCACTCAGTATTTACTCACTCGAAATTTTTAGATCGGTTACTTGTCTTTATTGAGCCTAGATTTTACAGGTGGAGACTAAATCCGGATCATCAATCCACTCCTGGATGTTTTTTTGTGTTGTAGTTTGAAACATAAAACTGAGTGCTCGCTTTATGGGGCTTCGGTGGTAAGCAATAGAGTTATTCTCTTTTAGTGTTTGCAGATACGTATCTAATTCGGACGATGAGATTTGTATTTCTGGAGAAATAAGCAGGTTGTGAAGTAACTTGAGGTCATTTCCTCTGGCTGTATATTCTCCATAAAATTTCTCTTGCTCAGGTAGGTTATTTTGTCTTTTAATTTCATCTTGAATTTTTTTAGCGATAGTGTCTCGTTTAGCCATTGTAACTTGTGTCGATTTAAAAAATTGTTGGGGAGCTAGCACAACATTATCACCGTTAACTTCATCATTGAATTTGGCCGTAAAGAATCGTTGTTTAATTAAGTTCTTTAGGAAAACAATTTGCATTTGATTCGGATCATTGATTGTCGTTTTTTGAAGATAGTCACCAATGACATCCGTAAGGTAGAAAATATAAGCATCGGTGGTATCTTGCAATTCAACTTTTGCGAGAGTATCGCGTAAGACTTTGGGCATGAATCCTTTATAATAATATTCGCAATAGCATTTGTAGGCGAGCTCGCATTGCTCTATCTTCGATGCAGTGAGAGTAGGAACTTGTGACATTTTATCAAGTATACGTTGCAAAAGTTCAGATTCAGTAAATGGGGCATGGGCGTTGAAACCAAGAACTTGAGTACCGGGAGTCTTCTTTATAGTCGATAGGATTTTATCAAAAGTGCTCCTCGTCAATAAATAATCGGGAATTAAGTGGCTGATAATATATTCAAGTAATTTTTCTGCAAGCGGTCGACGACGTTCTTCAGGAGTATATTTAATGATATCCTTGATTTGTTTAGCATAAGAAATATTATTGTGTCGTTCGACACGACAAAACGAATTTATCTTCTTGCGATCAATACCCTTCCACTCTTCAGCCTCCTTTCGAATCGTGTTTAATAAAATCAGCCACTGTGTCTGAGCGTCTAATTTCGGGCATTTTGAAATGCAATCTAAAAAATCACTACATGTTGGAACCCCTTTTGCATGAGTAAACGCATAGAAGCCATGTGTTTTATACTGATAACGGACATCATAGTTTGCCTTCCGATATAAATTTTTCAGATAAACAAAACGCTCTAACAACATACGTTTTAGATGGCCTTGATTCTCAGCGAGGTATTCAGCAGAATGTTTAAGCCAGTGATCGATTACATGCTCAATCACCTCATCCTTGAGTAGATACATCAACATGTATAGCTTCGGATGAGAAATTAATTTCAACTCCTTATCGTCTAAATCATACTCGTTATATAAAAAATCAAGGTTCGTAATAAATTTTGCTAACAATTCAAAAAAGTTGTCGGTATTGCTATTCACTGTAATGAGACTAAAAAACAATTTGTTTACATTGTTTGGCTTTATTTTCTCTTGTTGGTCAACAAACTTATCCAGTTTATTCCTACCCGCGTCATTTAAAGCTTGCAGTATGCAAATGCTTGGGCTTAACGCCTCAGGTCGATCGACGATCAAATTATCAAGTTTTTTTATTCTCCAGTACCTATAGTAAGAGCCAGAACATCTAGCTGTTCTAAAGACGTTCAAGATAGCGGGATCGGTCAAATGCATAAACAACAATTTGTTTTTTATAAAGACTATCCACTTCATTAATTTTTTATTTTCAATCGATTGAAAGTCGTCATCTTTCGTCGTTAAGAGTCGATAGGTCACTAAACGTTTGATCTTAATCGATGTTTTTTTTGACTCAAAGCTATAGTTTTTGCTTTTAATTTCAGAGAGCGTTGTTTTGAATGGCTCAGGGTTATAATCAGCAAGTGCAGCAATCAATTTTTCAAGGTAGCCTAAATCTTGCAATCCATTGACCTTAGATCGAATCGCTTCTTTAACATTTTCAGGAAAGCGTTCTATGTTAAACAAGTGTTCAAACGCTTCTAAAGGTTTAGAAAAGGCAGTATCTTTATAACGACCATTCCAACGATAAAAAACCATCGTTTCGATCATAACCGCCATAATATCTTCTTCAGTAACTTCAGATAAAAACTGTTGAAAATCGTCTGACTTTAGACTTTCTTTGATCACCAAGTCTCTTTGCGCATGTGCTGTAGCAAAAATTTCTTTTTCTAATCTATTTTTCGACACATTTTCAGGGTATTGAATGTTGTTCCAAGCTTTCTTAAAAAGCATTTCCACCGTGCCATTTGAAACCAACATCATTTTAAAAATACTGCCCCATTTTTCTCGGATACTCTCAGGATCGTGCTTAGTATTAAATTCGCTAAAGGGTGATGGGCAGGTAATAATCTGTCTCTTGGGCGTTTGTACAAAACGATAACTATGTAGCCAATTAGTGCATGCATAACGTCCACCAACCTGACTCCCAACACTGGGTAAGTTATCGATATCAGCCTGGTTACAAACTGTGTTGAGTGCCAGACCCAACGAAATTTCATGTTGATTATACTCCGCAAGAGAGTCCCCAAAATCATAGCTAATAAAACAATAACCGTAAGGTGTTAAGACCAATGTAGCATTAGAAAAATGAAAATCGGTACAGCTCGTTGCTAGCAACTGAGGCAACGCAGGTGCAAAATGATAAAGATGCTCTTGATAGTAATTAGGATTAAGTAAATAGATTAAATTTTCAGGTGCATTCGACTTATTATGATCGTAGAGAATATCAAATTTTTCAAATGGAACGTATCTGTTTCCAAGGATCGCTTGTGTAAAACCAGGAATATAACGAGACCCTACGAATACCTTATCAGGTGAATTTTTTGGCTGATAAACCCGTGTCTTGGGTTGTTGATTTCCCGACATGAAACCAAACAAAGTCCCGATAGCAACTTCTTTCATTGCTATTTTGATGTTTTCTTCGACTGATTCTTCATCATTGACATCTTTTAATACCCAATTGTCAGAATATTTAACACCACTGCTATTATCTGTTGTTTCAAACTCAATCAGCTTTTTTTTTGCTGCTAGAATAGTCGGGTGGACACCACCCTCAATAATTTCAAGACTGTCAAAATCAGAATAACTTCTAACTCTACGGGGCTTTTTATCATCAAACATACAAATTCTGGAAGGATTATTAATACAACGTGACGATATTATACACTATCTTCGAGTAAAACCCGAGTCATTTCATCAGCCCAACGCAAGCTTTGTAAATAAGCTTTTCGATAAACATCAATTGATAAGGTCTCACAATTGAGCTGAGACCAACGTGAATTTTCATAATCAATCACCGCATTCAACGCTTCACCCATGGGTCCACTGTGAAGCACTAAAGCAGTTACTAATTCCGGCGCAAGCGGAAGCTTTTCGACAAGCAATGACATCGGCAAATCAAATAACGCGTCGAAGGTTGAAAACAAGCCAACCGAGAAATACGC
>DAOUQR010000008.1 GCA_030625525.1 Pseudomonadota bacterium
AGATCGCGGGTTTTAAGTCGTTTGTTGATCCGACGACGGTGCATTATCCCAGTCAACTCGTGGGGATCGTCGGTCCGAATGGCTGTGGTAAGTCCAATGTGATTGATGCTGTCCGTTGGGTAATGGGCGAGAGCTCGGCTAAGCATTTGCGGGGTGAATCGATCACCGATGTGATTTTTAATGGCTCCACTGCACGAAAACCGGTTGGTCAAGCGTCTGTTGAATTGGTCTTTGATAACAGTGATGGGACTTTAGGCGGAGAATACGCGCAATATAGTACAATCAGTATTCGTCGAGTTCTCACTCGCGAAGGTAACTCAACTTATTATCTCAATAATACCAAGTGTCGTCGTAAAGATATTACCGGTGTGTTTCTCGGAACGGGTCTTGGTCCTCGAAGTTATTCCATTATTGAACAAGGCACAATTAGTCGTCTGATCGAAGCAAAGCCGGAAGAGCTACGCGTGTTTCTTGAAGAAGCCGCGGGCATCACCAAATATAAAGAGCGTCGCCGCGAAACCGAAAACCGCATCAAACATACACGTGAAAATCTCAATCGTATTTGTGATATTCGTGATGAATTAGCTAAGCAAGTAGAACGCTTAGAGCGTCAAGCCAATGCTGCGCAAAAATATAAAGAATTTAAAGAACAAGAACGTCTCTTGCACGCACAACTGGCTGCATTAAAATGGCAAGGCTTGCATCTGGAGCTTGAAAAATACGATCAACAGATCCGTGAACAGCAAATCCAATTAGAAAGCTATATCGCGGATGTGCGCCAATACGAAAAACAACTCGAAGCACAACGCCAAGCACATCATACAGCGACCGATGAATTTAATGCCGTTCAATCCAGCTATTATGCCTTGGGCGCTGAAGTTGCACGATTAGAAGAAGCGCTACAACATCAACAACAACGTCGTCAGCAATTACAGCAAGATTTAATGCAAGCAGAGGCTGAATTAAAATCACAACACGATTTACTCAGTACCGACCAGTTTGACATCGAAGAACTTAAAACGGATGTCTTGCGCTTAACACCACAAGTCTCTGAAGTAAAAGCACGTGCGACAGCGAGCCAAGAGACCTTAGCGGAATGCGAACAACATCGCGCAGAGTGGCAACAAAGTTGGGATGCGTTTAATCAAACTGCAGCCGAATCTTCTAAAACAGCACATGTAGAACAAACACGTATTCAAAACTTTGAGCAGCGCTTGGCAACCGTACAAACGCGCTTAGAAAAATTGACCGCAGAATATCAACAAATTGATTACGCGAAACTTGAAATTGAAATCCAACAAATCCAGGCACAGTTAGAAGAACTTGCACAAACACGTGAAGACGAACAAACGCGTTTAACCGAAGTTCAAACGCAAATTACACAACAACGTCAAACGATTCTGGATGGTCAGAAAAACTTAGACGGTGCCCGCTCAGAATTACAAAGCTTGCACGGGCGTGAAGCCTCACTCGAAGCTTTGCAACAAGCCGCACTGGGTAAACAAAATGATAAAATTACAGCGTGGTTAGAAGAGCAAGGTTTAGTGAGTAACAAACGCCTTGCGGAAGATATGACGGTGAGCGATGGCTGGGAATTAGCGGTCGAAACTGTTTTGGGCGATCGACTACAAGCGGTTTGCGTGACGGATTTAGCCGATATTACAGAAGTTTTGAGTAGCCTTGATAAAGGCAGCATCTCATTTATTACGCAACATGCAGGGCAATCCCCATCAAATACTCTGTCTGAAAATAGTTTGGCAAATTTTGTTAATACGGCACTCCCTGCGGCTAAACAAATCCTTTCAAACATCGTTGCGGTTGAAACCTTATCGGATGCCTTGGCGATCTTAGCGAATTTAGCCGCGCACCAATCCGTAGTGACGCGTGAAGGTTTGTGGTTAGGCCCCGGTTGGTTGCGTGTGAGTAAAGGGGACAATAGCAATGCCGGTGTGATTGCACGTGAAAGACAACTCAACGAAATCAGCCAGCAAATCGCAACGCATCAACAACAAATTCAACAGTTAGAAAACAAAGTTGAGCAAAGTGAAGAATTATTGCAATCACTTGAAATTGATCGAGAGCAACAACAGCTACGCGTGAATGAATTAGCGCAACAAATTGCAGACAACCAGGCGCAAGAACGTGTTAAGAAAAATCTATTAGAGTCAGCCAAACTGCGTCACGCTGAATTACAAAACGACATCACCGAACAGCAGCAACTCCAAACGGAAGTGAATGAAGAACTCGCGCAAGCGCGTCATCAATGGCAAAGTGCGATGACGGAAATGGAGCAAGATCAATCTAAACGTGAGCGCTTACAGGCTGAGCAAAATGCCTTAACGCAACGTTTACAAGAATATCGTGAACGTGCTCGTCAAGATCGTGATTTGAGTCATGAATTAGAAATCCAGCTGCAATCGAGTCAAACACAAGAAGCCTCACTACAACAAAATTTAGCGCGCACGCAAGAGCGCATCGAAAAATTGACGGCTCGACGTGATGGGCTGACATTAGCGTTGCAAGAAGCCGATGATCCCAATCAAAATTTCCAAGAACAACTTGAAACGAAATTGACAGAACGTCTCGGTTTAGAAAAAGAATTGCAAGCCGCACGCGCTGCGTTAGAAGCGGTTGAAACGGATTTAGAATCCTTAGAACAAAAACGTCAACAAGCTGAGCAAACGAGCCAAGGTGTCAGAAGCCAGTTAGAACAATTACGCTTATCCAGCCAGACATCACGAGTACGTTGTACGACCATTGAAGAGCAGGTGGCTGAAACGGATTTTGAAATTCCGGTTATCTTACAAGAAATGCCTGCTGAGGCAACGATCACTGCATGGGATGAAGAGCTTGCTGGGATGGGGCGTCGTATTCAACGCTTGGGCGCAATTAATTTGGCGGCGATTGAAGAATTTCAAACAGAGTCAGAGCGCAAAGCTTATTTAGATGCTCAATATGATGACTTGATTGAAGCCTTAGACACATTAGAAGAAGCCATTCGTAAGATGGATAAAGAAACGCGTGATCGTTTTAAAGCAACCTATGATCAGGTGAATGCAACTTTTCAAGCGGCGTTTCCAGAATTATTTGGCGGCGGACGGGCGTATTTGGAATTAACTGGTGAAGACTTATTAGATACCGGTGTGACAGTGATGGCGCAACCACCCGGTAAACGTAATAGTTCCATTCATTTATTGTCGGGTGGTGAAAAAGCCATGACGGCAGTGGCCTTAGTTTTTTCAATTTTTAAATTAAACCCATCCCCGTTTTGTATGTTGGATGAGGTGGATGCACCGTTAGATGATTCAAACGTCATGCGGTTCTGTAATATGGTGAGGCGAATGTCAGAGAACACTCAGTTTATCGTTATTACACATAATAAGGTGACCATGGAGATGGTGGATCATCTTTGTGGTGTGACGATGCAAGAGCCGGGTGTCTCAAGAATGGTATCGGTCGATGTTGACGCGGCAGTGGAGCTGGCCGGCGTTTAGTCTAATTATTGGGAAAAAGGAGCTATAACATGATGGAAAGTGTACGTTTAATGATTATTTTGGGAGCGATTGCCGTCGTTGTTCTTATTGCTGCAGTGGGTATTGTTAAGCGTCGACAGCTTGCACGCCAAATGCCGGAACTCGGTGATGTAGATGATCTTTATTCTGATAGTGATGATGAAAAGGCTTTACCTGTTAAGCGAGTTGAGCCAAATGAATTTCAAGCGTCCCCATTGCAAAAACGCCAATTCAAAAAGCAATTCAAATGGCAACAACACCCTGATTCGAAACCGTACACGTCTGATCCGTTGTTAGATGAAATTCCAAGCCGCTCACCCAGACTCCCTGAAATTATTACTTTCAATGTATTGCCACAAGATGATGAATCCTTTTCGGGCTATGAATTATTACAAGCGATACTCGCCAGTGGTTTACGTTACGGTGATATGAAGATTTTCCATCGCTATCAAGAAAAAAATGATCATAGCAGTGTCTTATTTAGCTTAGCGTCCGCAACTGAGCCGGGTACATTTGATATCGATGATATGAGCGCGAACCCGTGTCGCGGTTTAACTTTATTTATGCAAACGTCCAAACTTGCGGATCCGCAAGCCGCCTATGATCTCATGTTAGAGACAGCACAACAGCTTGCAGATGATCTCGATGCACAGGTGTTTGACGGAAAAAAACAGATTGTGAGAGAAGCCGCTATTGCTTAATGTCATTGAGGGCAGGTCTGAGATCTGCCCCATGTTGTCTATTGGTATGTATGTTGTCCACTTGGACTAGAGATCCCGACGATGTTACCCGGTAAAAATAATTCATCCAGATAATCATCATCTGAATACGACACGTTTTTTTGTCTGAATGGTGAATATCTCAGTGGATCTTCGGTAAACGATTTTTCCTTTATGTTGCTCGTTTTTTCATGCGCATTTTTTCCGGCGCAGACCATTAATGCAAACATGCTCGGCACCCCAAATCCGCCAACCGTTGTTAGTAGTGTCATGAACACCCAAGCAAGAGCAATACTGACACCAAAGGTGCCTGATAAAAGTTGACCAAAGCCGGGGATAAAATTGAGCGCTAATATAATGCCTGCGCAACTAAGACCTGCACCCACAGCACCAGAGGCTAGAATACTCGATTTTTGTGCGCTGAGAGAGCTGTTGTGTTTCAGGTGATTTCTGATCATTTCTCTGAAACAGGTAAATACAGGGGCGGCGTTTTCAGGGTAGTTTTCCAATCCCTCAATGCTGGCCTTGTTTTTTAAATCCTCGTATTCAAGAGCGAAGAGATAATCTTCGCCGTTATCTTGTAAATTCGCTTTAAACTTAGCGACACGCTTTAACAAGGCATCAAATAATTCGCTAAAGTCATTTAGAAAGCCGAGTAGTTGTTGTTTTCCATTATTTTGATTGAATGCCTCTTCACTGCGAAATCCCCAAAAATCATAATCGGTCAAACAAAGCGGATTTGTTTTAAGATACTCGAGTGTGTTGTACGTGGACTCGATATTCCAGAAATTATCAGTACAAAAGCGAAGCCAGGTTCTTTTGTGTGCACTATTCAAATCATTTGAGAGTGCATTGAGTATGTCATCACAAACCTTGTCTGAGGTTTTGTAAAGCCGTGCATTCTTTTTATCGTGGGTGATTTGAAACTGATAGTGTTCCCATAATTTCGTTAACAATTCATTATACAAAGCACTGTTACGTTCAAAAATTTCGGGCTCACCAAGATTCAATGATGCAATAATCATGAGTGGATTTTTCATGGCTATCTCCTTCGATTATCTGTTGTGCTTCTTAATTATAATCAGACCTGCATGAAACTTTATTGCGGCCTCGTTTTGCCATCCGAGGCTGAACGTGGGGGGATATTCCTTTAGCAGCAATTCTCAATTTGAAAAGAATACAGGGCGTCATCCTGTGGCTTGACCACAGGATCCAGTATTTTCCAAGTATTTTCTGGATCCTGTGGTCAAGCCACAGGATGACGATCGATACTCTTTTCAAATTGAGAATTGCTGTTCCTTTACACGACAGTTTGATTTATTTATTGAAGAGGTTTAAAAATGTAGACCATATTTCTAGAAATGCAAATTTTTTTTGTATTTATTCTTAACTCAAGCTTGTAAACCTAAGTTAGCCCAGTAAAATTGATAGCTTATTAGGAGCAATCGAACCGAGGTTTTACTGTGACGGACAGTCAAGATATTGAACAGCAGGCAGCTGAGCTGCGCCACGTTTTAAATGAGCATAATCACAGGTACTATGTGCTAGATACACCCACGATCCCGGATGTGGAATATGATCGCTTGTTTCGTGAATTACAGGCCTTAGAAACGGAGCATCCTGAATTACAGACGCAAGATTCTCCAACTCAACGTGTGGGGGCTCAACCGTTGCCCCAGTTTAGTCAAGTTAAACACGACGTGCCGATGTTGTCGTTGAGTAACGCGTTTGATGATGTGGATGTGAATGCATTTGCCAAACGTATTAAGGATCGTCTCGGTCAGACTGACCAATTAGCCTTTACCTGCGAGCCAAAACTCGATGGTTTGGCGGTGAGTATTCGTTATGAACAGGGGGTTTTAGCTCAAGCTGCTACGCGCGGTGATGGTTTTACAGGTGAGAATATTACGCTGAATGTTAGAACGATTCCTTCGATCCCTCTTAAGTTACAAGGAAATGATATTCCAGGGCTCTTAGAAGTTCGTGGTGAAGTGTTTATGCCTAAAGCCGGTTTCGATGCACTGAACCAACGAGCGATTAAAGAGGGCACCAAAACCTTCGTTAATCCACGTAATGCGGCGGCGGGCAGTTTGCGTCAATTGGATTCTCGAATCACGGCGAAACGCCACTTAGCCTTTTTTGCTTATGCGACGGGTGTCAAAAGTGAAGAGCACGTGCAACACACTCATGGTGAGATGTTGGAACAATTACGTCACTGGGGCTTACCCATTTGCCCTGAAAACCGCGTTGTTGCTAATATTGATGCTTGTTTAAGTTTCTATCAAGACATTGCTGATAAACGAAATAGCTTACCCTACGAAATTGATGGGGTGGTTTATAAAGTTAATCGTTATGATTTACAAGATGCGCTGGGTTTTATTTCGCGCGCACCGCGTTGGGCGATTGCACATAAATTTCCGGCCGAAGAAGAGTTAACGCGCGTCAATGATGTGGAATTTCAAGTCGGACGAACGGGGGCGGTGACCCCGGTCGCTCGCCTTGAACCCGTTTTTGTTGGTGGTGTCACCGTCAGTAACGCAACCTTGCATAATATGGATGAAGTGAAACGCAAAGACGTACGCATCGGTGATACAGTGATTGTTCGGCGCGCAGGTGATGTGATCCCGGAAGTCGCCTCTGTCATTCTTGAGCGACGTCCTGAAGATGCAACAAGTGTTGAGCTGCCCGCACATTGTCCAGTATGCGGCGCTGATGTGATTAAACTGGATGATGAAGCCGTCGCGCGCTGTACGGGTGGATTGTTTTGCCAAGCGCAATTAAAAGAAGCGATTAAACATTTTACCTCTAGAAAGGCCATGGATATCGATGGCTTGGGCGATAAAATCGTCGAGCAATTGGTGGATGAAAAATTCGTTACCAATATCGCAGACATCTATCAGTTAAGTCACCCAAAATTGGCATCACTCGAGCGCTTAGCCGATAAATCCGCACAAAATTTAATGGATGCTATTGAACAGAGTAAAAAAACAACGCTGCCTCGATTTTTATATGCTTTAGGTATTCGTGAGGTGGGTGAAGCAACCGCTCGCAATCTCGCGCAGTATTATGGAACACTTGAAAAAATTGAATCAGTTAATGAAGAGTCTCTTCAACAGGTGCCAGACGTTGGCCCTATCGTCGCTGAACACGTTTATTATTTTTTTCGTCAAGCGCATAATCGAGAGATTATTGAGTCACTCTGTCAGTCGGGCATTACATGGGAAAGCATCCCATTATCAACAGCTTCCCAAGCCTTACAAGGTAAAATATTTGTACTTACGGGAAGTCTATCGCGCCCACGCCAAGTGGTAAAAGAAGCTTTGTTATCAGCGGGTGCAAAAGTGAGTGGCAGTGTCTCGAAAAAAACCGACATGGTGGTGGTGGGCGCTGATCCCGGCTCGAAATACACAAAAGCACTCGAGCTAGGCATTGATATTATGGAAGAAGAAGCCTTCATCAACCATATAACAGACCTAGGCGTTAAATTACCGTAATGACTAATAAAGGATAAGCATGGAAAGTTTCGGACCGCGAATTCAACAAATGACCTGGGCAGAGGCCCGCTCAATTGTGGCCGACCACAATCCCGAGCTGTGTCAGGTGATTGACGAGATCGATCCCAGTCCGTTTTATAAGCTATATCATGTGCGATATAACTACGGCGACATGTTATTTAACCGCGCGCTATTACACCTCCCGTGGGAAAACGACGAACTAATTCCGATTAACTCGCCGGACATTCCGTATGAATTAAAAAATGATTTGTATTATTCCTTGGTCCCCATTGCCTTAGTTGCGAACAAAGCGATTGAAGTCTTTATTCAACCCGAAAATCGAATTGTACCCATGTCACTTTTGCCGCCAGGCAGTCTATTTGGTTTATGGGAAACATTCGATGATCCCCGCTCAGAATATGTGGATAAAGTTTGGAATATCAGTGCGGGTTGCCGCAGTACATTTTTACTGCCAAAAATTACCGATGCGATGTCGTTTAATCGTCTACGCCGAAGCTTTAAACTCAATGCGTTTATCCCACAATCCTTG
This sequence comes from Pseudomonadota bacterium, assembly GCA_030625525.1. Taxonomy (GTDB): domain Bacteria; phylum Pseudomonadota; class Gammaproteobacteria; order DAOUQR01; family DAOUQR01; genus DAOUQR01. The sequence goes on from DAOUQR010000008.1 coordinate 8,276, forward strand.
ATAGAGCATTGGCAAGTATTTCGTGAACTAGCAAGTCATCCTGATTTTGGAGAACCGTGGCAAGCCGATGTGATATTCTTTTCGCATCAATGGCGAATTAAATCTGAGACAGATAAAGCTTGGTTTCCGTTGGATTATTTTTTTATGAAAGAAGCATGGCAACAAAGTATGGGGTTACGCTCGCGTTTGTATTTTGAAATGATGTGGGAAAGTTTTGCGATGGAGGTGTTTCAAAGTAATATTCGTTTAAAACCTTATATTATTAATACAGTAAAGCACTTGGTGTATACTGCTTCTGGTATGCGACCGGGTTTTGCTCCGGTCGATGATTCGAAAACAGCCGGGCCATTTGATCAAATTCAAAAAATATTTGTTGATACGTATAATTTGAAAAACTATATTCCAACGATTATGCAGCCGTGGCATTTGGCACCAGATTCCGCACGAAAGCAAGTTTATTATTCACTGCAAATGCCAGGCTTACTGGATTATGCGCAGAGCAAACATAAATCATCGAGTGCATTGGCCGATTTGCGAGAAATTAAACAGGTCATCGATACCTTGAGTCATAACGATGACATCGGTGGTGAAATCTTCCAGCAATTTATGCAAGGTCGACGGTGGCGGTATTTTCATACTGAAACGGATAAATTTGGTGACGTAGAAACTATCGATCACATGTTGAATTATGATCCCTCACTGAATGCTTGGTCTAAGGATGATAAACGCGTTTTTGCAGATAGTAGCCAATTTTTGCGTGGCTGTATCAGTGTGGGATTGTGATGCGTTGTGACGCTTGACAGGTGAGGGTGGCTAGGTCACGATAGCCGGCAAATTGCAAGGGACTGGGCATGAAACTAAAACGGATTTTACTCATTCTTACGATCGCCATCGGTATCGTACACGCACAACCCTTAAATAGTCCTTACCCTAAAAAAGATGCTGTGGCGAACACCTTGTATTCATCGTTTGCTGAGCCACCGAAAACGCTGGATCCGGCGCGTTCCTATTCTTCGAATGAATATACGTTTATCGCGCAGATCTACGAGCCACCCCTACAGTATGATTATTTGTTAAGACCCTATAAACTGATCCCACTGACGGCTGTCGATATTCCCAAGCCGCGTTATTACAATAAAAACAAGCAGCTGCTCCCTGATAATGCGTCCGATAAATCCATTGCCTATAGTCTTTATACCGTAAAAATTAAACCGGGAATTTATTATCAACCGCATCCTGCTTTTGCAAAAAATGCGAAGGGTGAATATCTTTATCATGATATTACTACGGATTTTTTAGAGCGAAATGATATCACGCAATTATTTGATTTTGATCAGACGGGCACACGTGAATTAACGGCGGCTGATTATGTGTATCAAATAAAACGCTTAGCGCATCCGGAATCACAATCGCCTATTTTAGGTTTAATGAGTGATTATATTGAGGGACTGTCAGGCTACAGTGAAAAATTAGCAAAAGCGTATCAGCAAGCGCTTAAAAAAGATGAAACTCACGCCTTTGTGGATCTGCGTAAGCATCCACTTGAAAGTGTCAAAGAGATTGATCGTTATACCTACCAAATCAAAATTAAGGGCAAGTACCCGCAATTTATTTATTGGCTAGCGATGCCTTTTTTTGCACCGATGCCCTGGGAAGTTGACCGTTTTGATTCACAACCAGGTATGGAGGATCATAATTTAACAATTAATTGGTATCCGGTGGGGACGGGACCCTACATGCTGACGGAGAATAATCCGAATGCGGTGATGGTGATGAAGAAAAATCCTAATTTTCATATTGAAAAATATCCCACTCAAGGTGAGCCAGGTGATCGTGAAAAAGGTTTGTTAGTTGATGCAGGAAAAACCTTACCTTTTATTGATACGCTGGTCTTTAGTTTAGAAAAAGAATCGATCCCGCGTTGGAATAAATTTTTGCAAGGTTATTACGATACGTCCGGAATTAGTTCAGATAGCTTTGATCAAGCGATTCATGTGGATGAGCAGGGGCGTCCTCATTTGACTGAATCCATGAAAAATCAAGGTATCAAGCTCTACACCAGCGTTGTTCCCAGTAGTTTTTACATCGGTTTTAATATGATGGATGACGTCGTGGGTGGGAGTAGTGAACGGGCTCGTAAATTGCGCCAAGCGATTTCTATTGCGTTGGACTATGAGGAATTTATTTCTATCTTTTTTAATGGACGCGGCATTGTTGCGCAAGGTCCGATACCTCCCGGTATTTTTGGTTATCAGAAGGGAACAGCAGGCGTTAATCCGATTGTTTATACAAACAAAAACGCTAAAAAACAACGGCGTTCTATTGTTGAAGCCAAACGTTTATTAGCGGAAGCGGGCTATCCTAATGGACGTGATATTAAAACGGGTAAGCCTTTGGTTTTAAATTTTGATGTGCCTGCGGGAGGTGGTCCCGATGATAAAGCTCGTTTTGATTGGATGCGAAAGCAATATGCGAAAATTGGGATCCAACTGAATATCCGCTCCACTCAATATAATCGCTTTCAACGTAAGATGCGTGATGGGAATGCGCAAATTTTTCAGTGGGGGTGGAATGCCGATTATCCAGATCCCGAAAACTTTTTATTCTTATTGTATGGGCCAAACGGAAAAGTAAAACATGGCGGAGAGAATGCTGCAAATTATAATAATCCGGAATACAATCGTTTATTTGAAAAAATGAAAAACATGCCGAATGGTCCCGAGCGATTAGCGATCATTAAAAAAATGACGCAGTTAGTTCAAACAGACGCGCCATGGATCTTTGGTTTTCATCCGAAAAACTTTGTTTTATCGCATAAATGGAATCGCATCAGCAAACCTAACGCGATTGCGAATAATACGGTGAAATACGCACGTCTCAACCCCGTTGTTCGAGAAGAAAAACGCATCGCTTGGAATAAACCTATTTCGTGGCCGATAGGCTTGGTTTTGTTTGGCTTATTTCTCAGTACAATCCCGGTGTATATGCGGTATCGATTTAAAGAACATCATCCACGTGAACGCGAAGATTTTTGATAAAGGATCCAACATGATTGCCTATATATTACGACGAATGTTGTATGCGCTTCCGGTTTTAATCGGTGTGAATATTATTACGTTTTCTTTATTTTTTGTGGTGAATTCACCCGATGATATGGCGCGTGCGCATTTGGGGCAAAAGCATGTGAAACAAACCGCCATTAATCGCTGGAAGAAACAGCATGGTTATGACAAGCCGCTTTTTATTAATGACAAAGATAACGGTATTTCGCGTGTGACGGATACTTTGTTTTTTAATAAATCTGTGAATTTGTTTAAGTTTAATTTTGGTGTTTCAGATAATGGGCGCGACATTTCACATGATATTACGCAGCGAATGTGGCCGAGTTTGTTGATCGCTGTTCCCATCTTATTAATTGGTCTCATGGTTAATATTACTTTTGCCATGTTGATGGCGTTTTTTAGGGGAACCTATCTTGATCTCTGGGGCGTTGTGATTTGTATTATGATGATGTCGATTTCAGGTCTGTTTTATATTATTGGTGGGCAATACCTGATTGGTAAAATGCTGCATTTAGTGCCTATCTCAGGTTACGATGATGGTTTTGATGCCTTCAAGTTTATTATTTTACCGGTAATTGTGGGGGTGATTGGTGGGGTTGGCGCAGGTTCACGTTGGTATCGCACTATCTTTTTAGAAGAACTGGGTAAAGATTATGTGCGAACCGGGCGTGCCAAAGGTTTGTCAGAGCTGACGGTGTTATTTAAGCACGTATTAAAAAATGCCAT
>DAOUQR010000063.1 GCA_030625525.1 Pseudomonadota bacterium
CAAACCTTATCGCTAGCCCTCGGCAGCGTCAGCATCACGCCAATGCAATTAGCCAGTGGTTTCGCCGTTTTTGCCAATGGTGGTTTTAAAGTTAAACCCCATATCATCGATAAAATGACTGATGCTACCGGACAGGTAATACTGTTGTATCCACCCAAAACAAACACTCAAGATCACGAAGCACAACACACGATCACAGCACAAGTCGCTTATTTGATGACGCTTGCCATGCGCGATGTCATCCAACACGGGACGGGGCGGGCAGCCAAAATATTAAAACGTAACGACTTAGCCGGAAAAACTGGAACGACCAATGATAAAGTCGATGCCTGGTTCTCTGGGTTTAATCAAAATACAGTTACAACTGTTTGGGTGGGGTATGATCAACCTCGTTCTATCTACGAATACGGCGCACAAGCCGCACTGCCCATCTGGATCGACTTCATGAAGCTCGCATTAAAAAATCAACCCAACACATTTTTGCCACAACCCAGCGGGATTGTAACCGTGCGTATTGATAAAAAAACGGGATTACTCGCACCACCCAATGACACAAATACCCTGTTTGAGTATTTTCGCACGCAGTATGCACCGAAAAAATATGCCCCTGACGAAAATGTTTCTGCAGAAGAAGCCTTAGAGGCAGGCCTTTAAACTAGGCTCAAATCAAGTTAGGATAGCCACCAAATTACAAGGAGTTAAAGTATGGAATCGACCCAAAGTGTCATCTCGGTTAGCCCACCCGCACAAAGCATTCGTGCGTTACAAAGTTTTTTGAGCCAACGGATCCTCGGCCAACACCAATTAATCTCTCGCTTATTAATCGCGTTATTAGCGGATGGACATTTGTTGGTAGAAGGCGCACCCGGTTTAGCTAAAACGAAAGCCATCAAAGATTTAGCTCAAGGCCTCGAAGGCAGTTTTCATCGCATTCAATTCACACCGGATTTACTCCCCGGAGATTTAACTGGTACCGATATTTATCGTCCGGAAGAAGGAACATTCAAGTTTCAACCCGGCCCTCTGTTTCATAATTTATTACTGGCCGATGAAATCAATCGTGCACCTGCAAAAGTCCAATCCGCGTTATTAGAAGCTATGGGGGAACGGCAAATAACCATTGGGCAAAATAGTTATACATTGCCAGATTTGTTTTTAGTCATGGCGACTCAAAATCCTATTGAACAAGAAGGAACGTATCCTTTACCTGAGGCGCAACTGGATCGTTTTTTAATGTATGTCTGCATTGAGTATCCTTGTGCCGACACAGAAAAAGCCATTCTAAATTTAGCGAGAAAAGAAGCTAGACACGAAATTGAAACATTGAATAACCCATTGGTTAGCCTTGAAAATATCATGGCCGCCCGTCAAGAAGTTTTAAATGTGCACATGAGCGAAAGCCTCGAGCAATACATTATTCAACTTATTCTAGCGACGCGTGAACCACAAAAACACAGTGAAGAACACGGCCAGTGGATCCGTTTCGGTGCCAGTCCTCGGGGCACGATTGCACTCGACCGATGCGCACGCGCAAATGCTTGGCTAAATAATCGAGATTATGTCACCCCCGAAGATATTCAATCCTTAGCAAAAGATGTGTTACGCCATCGCATTTTATTGACCTTTAGTGCAGAAGCCGAAGGGATCACGACGGATATAATCATTGACCAGCTCCTACAATTAATTCCAACGCCGTAGTAAAAGGTGACGTATGTCAGGAACTCAAACTAACTTAGAAGAATTACTCGATATTCGGCGACTGGCAAGACATTTACAGATGCCCGGTCAATCACGAACAAAGAGCCATCAGCTGGGCGGGCATTTATCAAGTTTGCGTGGTCGTGGAATTGATTTTAGCGAAGTCCGAGAATACCAGCCGGGTGACGATATTCGCTTGATGCATTGGGGCGTCACAGCACGCACCGGAAAACCCCATGCTAAAATTTATCATGAAGAACGTGAACGTCCGACCTTCATTATTTTAGATCTCAGTCCAACCATGTATTTTGCGACGAAAGTTGAATTTAAATCGGTGCATGCGATAAAAACTGCAGCGATGCTTGGCTGGGCAACGATTCAAAATAATGACCGACTCGGTGGTATGATTACTTATGGAAATGACCTGTTTGACTTTCGGCCGCGCTCACGCAAGCTGAGTTTGTTACCGTTTTTAAAACAAAGTGCTGATTGCAGTCAAAAGCCACCCGGAAAAGATCAAACCACTGACTGGGTTGAAAGTCTCAAACATTTACACCGTGTGATCAGACCCGGTAGCCTAGTCTTTATTATCAGTGATTTTTATACGCTCGAGGATCAAGCTCGTTCACTCTTAACTAAAATTGTCGAACACAATGAAGTCATTGCTTGTCGCATTTGTGATCCGCTAGAAATAAAACCTCCACCACCCGATTATTATGTCATTTCAAATGGTCATGAAGAAATGGCACTCGATACACGTTCAACTCAATGCTATGGCGCCTATCAGCAACAACTGGGCCAATGGTGGAATAAGCAAAAACAAAATTTAATGCACTCAGGCATACACGTTTTAGAATTAACAACGGATGGCAATTTATTAAAGGACTTGCAACATGGACTCTATCAATAACCTCTTATCAAAATTGCGTGATATTCACCTTCCCAATGATCTTCCTTGGTGGCCACTCGCGCCAGGGTGGTATGTTGTGATTGCCGCGGCTTTTATTTTAGGGCTTATTATCACAACATTAATAATAAAGCGTTGGTTACGTAAACGTGCAAAGCGTCAAGCATTAAGTGAGTTAGACTTTATTTTAAGTGATTACCGAGTCAGCCGTGATGCAACACAATTAGTGTCTCAAGTTGGCATATTATTAAAACGCGTGGCACTGGTTTATTTTCCACGTTATGAAGTCGCGATGTTACACGGTGATGAATGGGTCAATTTTTTAAGTGAACATGTTAAAGAGCTCGATTTTAAAGAAGTGCGAACACTTTTAGTTAGCGGACCTTACCAAAAACATACGGACGGTGACGTAGAGCAATTAATTACGATCACAAAAAAATGGATTAAACGTTGTTAAATTATGAGTATTTTTAATGTTTGAATTTGCTTGGCCTTGGATCTTTATACTCTTACCACTTCCGTGGATTGCGAGCTGGCTACTGCCGGCAGTGACGTCACAAAATAGCACCGCGTTACAAGTGCCATTTTACGAAATATTGCAAGGATCCATCGCGGGATCACCACAAACTGTCAGTACAAGCTGGCGCTGGTTGCTCTTGTTTTTAATGTGGCTATGCTTACTGACCGCAGCAGCCGGCCCACAATTTTTAGGCGAACCTCAAGCCGTTGAACGTGCAGGACGTAATATTATGCTCGCCGTTGATATTTCCGGCAGCATGGCTATCAATGATATGCGATTAAAGGGCCGCCCCACCACTCGATTAAACGTGGTAAAACATGTCGCCGATAAATTTATTAAAGCACGTCAAGGGGATCGGCTCGGTTTGATTTTATTTGGTACTCAAGCCTACCTAGTGACACCCTTAACATTTGATCGACAAGCCGTTGCCGATATGCTTTTAGATGCATCCGTTGGTCTTGCGGGTCGACGCACCGCGATTGGCGATGCCATTGGAATCGCTGTTAAACGTTTACAAAAAGTCCCTAAAAAAAATCGAATTATTGTATTACTGACTGACGGTGCAAGTAATGCCGGCTTCATTACATCCGATAAAGCCGCCGAAATCGCGAAACAAAATCATATAAAAATCTACACCATCGGCTTGGGCGGCAACCAAATTTATTTGGGTAATGTGCCGATACAAACTCAGACTGATTTAGATGAAAAAAGTTTACAAAATATTGCCAGTATAACCGGCGGTCTATTTTTTCGTGCTAACAACACCTCAGATCTACAACGTGTTTATGGTGAAATTAATAAACTGGAAACAAGTAAAGCCCAAAAAGCCATGTATCGCCCAATCACTGAATATTTTATGTGGCCATTATCCGCGGCGTTATTATTGAGCTGGCTGTTAATTTTATCCACTCTATGGCGAGCCATTATCCCACGGAGAGCGCGAGCATGAATGAATTTCACTTTTTAAGACCCTCTGTTTTTTACGCACTCATCCCCTGCTTACTTTTTTTTATATTGCGTTGGCGCGTTAAAACAAATACATCCGCCTGGCATCGGATTTGCGATCATCATTTAATTAAGTCGTTGCTGATCAGTCAATCAACCAAGAGTATCAAATGGATGGGAATACTCGGTTTAATGTGGTTAGTAAGCATTATTGCATTGGCGGGACCTACATGGGAAAAAATTCCTAGACCCGTTTTTAAAAAACAACACGCCTTAGTGATTACACTGGATGTATCACCCTCCATGCTTGCACAAGATGTAAAACCAGACCGAATAACACGCGCTCGCTACAAAGTAATTGATTTATTAAAACAATGGCCCGACGGTCAAGTCGCATTAGTTGTGTTTGCAGGTGAAGGCTATACTGTAACGCCACTCACAGACGACATCAAAACAATCGAAAATATGTTACCTGAAATATCACCTTATATCATGCCAGAATATGGCGCCAATATAGCAGCAGGATTAAAACAAGCCGAGAAACTAATTAAAAACGCAAATCAAACCGATGCAAGTATTATCCTCATCACCGACAGTGAGGCAAATGCGTCAACCTTAGAGACGGCAGAAAAATTAAAAGCCCAAGGGATCACTGTATCGGTATTAGGTATTGGCACAAAAAAAGGTGCGCCTATACCAACACCACAAGGTTATTTAAAAAACCGATCCGGTTCGGTTATCACGAGTCGTTTGAATACTCGCAACTTAAAAGAACTCGCGAGCCAAGGTGGTGGGGAATATCTTACGTATACAAGCAACACAGATGATATAAAACAATTATTAACACAACAACATTTTTCAGCCTTAGGCGCTAGCCCATCAAAATCTAAAGCGAACGTGAATGTATGGCTGGATTTCGGGCGTTATTTTATGTTGTTTCTCTTACCTCTGTGTTTATTATTATTTAGAAAAGGCTGGCTTAATTCAGAATGTTAGTTATGAAAAAATTTATACTCTTAATCTTAATGATTTTAATTTTTCCTCTCACTTATGCTTGGCAATGGGATGACCTATGGCAGACAAAAGATCAGCAAGCGATTAAAATGCTAAGCCAAGGGAAATCTAAAAGCGCCGCCAAGACGTTTGAGAATAAACAATGGAAAGGTATCGCGAATTATCGCAGCGGCGATTACCAGGCAGCATCGGATTTGTTTTCACAAAATAAATCCGCACGAGAACTTTATAACAAAGGAAATGCACTGGCGCATTTAAGTCAGTATGAAAAAGCGATCAAAGCATACGATTCATCGCTAAAAATGGATCCAAAAGATAAAGACGCCATCTATAATCGAGATTTGTTGAAAAAATTATTAAAGCAGTCGAAGAACAAGAAGAGCGATAGTCAAAAGAACAAAAAAAAGAACAAAAAAGATCAGAACAAGAAAAAACAACAAGCTAAAAATAATAAGCCATCTAAATCTAAAAAAGATAAGAATTCAAAGCAAGCTGGAAATTATCAAAAACAACAAAAACCAAAGTCTAAAAACAATGAAAAAAAACAGGCCCAATCAAAACAACAAAAAAACAAAGCCGGCCAAAACCAACAAGCAAAACAACAAGCACGCCCCACCGAAAAACAGCAATCACAAAAACAATGGTTGCGACGCATACCTGATAACCCCGGTGGGTTTTTACGCCAAAAATTTCTAAGAGATCATATTCGACGTCAGCAACAAGGGTGATAAGGGGTTTTTAATGAAACATTTAACATTAACTTACACGAGTCTGATTTTTATATTGTTACTCTTTAGCCAGCTATGTCTAGCTGCCGGTATCACCGCCACCGTTGATACAAGGCGTGTCACGCTTGGGGATACCATTAACCTAACGTTCACCTTCACTGATGCTTCTCAGATGACGCAACCCAATTTAACACTGCTCAAAAATAATTTTGAATTATTAAACACGTCCAGCTCTACCCATGTTAACGTTGTTAACGGCACGACGCATATGCAAATGAAGTTAGTGTATACACTTGTCCCCATAAAACAGGGGCGACTGACCATTCCGTCATTTAAATTCGGCAGACTATCAACTCAACCCATTATCATTCGGGTCACAGCGCAATCACTCAATCAAGCATTCTTAAATAATAAACCCGTCATTATTAAAACATCCGTCAACACCCATGCCCCCTACGTTCAGCAACAAGTAATTTATACAGTTAAATTATTTTATCGAAAAGCCATTAGCAATTATGTCCTCACTGATCCAAATCTCCCTAACGCAATGGTTTTAAAAATTGGAACTGACCGTAGCTATGAAACAAGCCGAAATCAGCAACGTTACAAAGTATTAGAACGAGATTATGTTGTTTTCCCACAAAAAAGCGGTAAACAAAATATCACGCCTCCCGTATTAACCGGATTTATAGGTGCCGATATTCAAGCGCGGCAATTCCCTGGATTCATGATGGGCGGCGGCAAACCTATTCGAACGATTGGGAATAGCATCAAATTAAACGT
>DAOUQR010000267.1 GCA_030625525.1 Pseudomonadota bacterium
ATCAATTTTGTTGGGATCAAAATTTTCAAGATAATTTAACCATGAGTCTAAATCATCTGACTCTAAAGAAAGCATTACACTGCCGCTTGCTTTAATAATTTTGCGAGTAAGTTTGCAACTTTATCACGAAGTTCACGTCGATCCACAATCATATCAATATGACCTTTTAAGAGTAAAAACTCACTGCGTTGAAAGCCTTCAGGTAATGTTTCACGAACCGTTTGCTCAATCACACGCGGACCGGCAAAACCAATCAATGCTTGCGGTTCAGCAATAATAATATCCCCTAACATCGACAAACTTGCAGAGACCCCACCCATCGTCGGATCGCTTAAAATAGAAATATACGGCATGTTGGCTTGGGCCAATTTTGCTAAGGCCGCTGATGTTTTTGCCATTTGCATCAGGGACACCAAACCTTCTTGCATACGCGCCCCACCACTGGCAGACACACAAACAAACGGGATCTTATGCTCAAGAGCAATGTTGACACCCTGAACAAATTTTTCACCCACGGCAGCCCCCATAGAACCACCCATATATTCAAAATTAAATGCCGCTAGAACTAACGGTCGTCCTTTGAGTTCACCTTGAATAATTAAAATCGCTTCTTTATCGCCTGTTTTTTTCTGAGCGGCAGTAATACGATCACGGTATTTTTTTGAATCTTTGAATTTAAGTCGATCAACGGGTTCTAATTCGCTTGCAATCTCAACTTGTTTAGCTACATCAAGAAAGCATTTAACTCGAGTTCTAGCGTTTAAACGGTGGTGGTGATCGCACTTAGGACAAACAAATAAATTACGCTCAAGTTCAGCACGATACAAAACTTGCTGACACCCTTTGCATTTAGACCACAAACCTTCCGGCACACCTTTCTTTTTATTGCCTTCACTGCGAATGCGCGTCGGTAATAATTTTTCAATCCAACTCATAAAATACGGGCCAAATGCTAAATTTTAAAATGACCCAGAGCATACAATCTCTACTTTTGACTGTCAAAATATATTGCATTTTTAGCTGGTTGCCTGTAAGATATTCGCTCATAACTACTGAGCATATTTTTTGCAGCGGCCCCGTGCAGCGAGGAATGATGTCATGCAAACGCCCCGTTTTTCTGTCATATTATTGATTGTGATCTTTCTTGCCGCGGTAGGACAAATCACGAATACCATCTATGTGCCTGCTATGAACTTGATCGCGACCAGTTTGCACACCAATCCTGAATACATGCAATCCATTATGGCGATGTTTTTGATCCCTTATGGGGTGTCGCAATTTCTGTATGGCCCCTTGTCTGATCATTTTGGAAGACGTCCGATTATCTTGCTCGGCTTAATGATTTATATTATTGGATCGTTAATCGCAACGTTTAGCACGACTTTTGATTCGTTACTGTTGGCTAGCTTTATCCAAGGGACCGGTATTGGGGTTGCCGGCGTGATGAGCCGTACGTTAATGCGTGATTTATATTCGGGTGCCAAACTTCACCGCGCGGCAAGTATGATCAGCATTGCTTTAGTGTTTGCACCGTTGGCTGCGCCATTAGTCGGCGGATTACTCTCTACCTTCTGGGGTTGGCGCGCTGACTTTTTATTCTTGCTGGTTTTTAGTGTATTGGTATTTGCACTGCAATATCATTTGCTGCCAGAAACAAATCCCGCCTTTACTGGCGGTAAAAAACCGAAGCAAAACGTCTGGCGAAATTATGGAATTTTGCTACATTCACCTCAGTTCATCGGCTACATGGTTTGTTTATTAGTGTCATTTGCTGGTGTCTCTGTCTTTGAAGCCTCAGGCGGATTGCTCTCATGATTTCATCCACGATCCCACAAACAACCCAACTCCCATTGGCTTGTATTTTAACGACATTAAGCCTCTTAGTGATCATCACTTATGTCTGGCTGATTAAACCTAATCAGATCAACTTAAGCAAACAAGCCGCCTTTTGACATCCTCACCCAGTTAAACCTGGATAGCATTAATTCCAGCATTCATTTGATCCAAAATATTTTTTATATATAATGTCACGAAATGTCACGAAATGTCACGAAAGTGTCACGAATAAAGTTCGTGACAACGTTAGTAAACTATAGGCGGTAACGGCCATGAAGGCTCAAATTGAAGACATTGTTCAAATTATAGAAGAGCATCCTCGTGGTATTTCTACGGCTGACATTATGTCAATTATTAAGGAACGCATCGAGCGTCGAACCTTACTTAGGCGTTTGGATGAATTGATTGATGAAGGACTCGTTGTTCGCGTTGGCAAAGGAAAAAAAACAACTTATAAATTGGCAGAAACTGAAAATGTGGATAGCCCAATATTTTCTGAACAAGCCAAAAAAATTCAATCCTCTGTTAATCAAGAAATTAAAAATCGAAAACCTGTCACTTATCAGTCATCATTTTTAGAAAAATATCAACCAAATAAAACTTATTATTTATCCGAGAGTGAGCGAGATTATTTAAAAAAAATTGGTCATCAGGTAAATGGACATCAACCAGCTGGAACATTCGCAAGGAAAATATTAAACCGTTTTTTGATTGATTTATCGTGGAACTCATCGCGTCTCGAAGGCAATACTTATTCGCTGCTCGAAACTGAAGAACTAATACATCATGATGGTGAAATAACTGGAAAAACACCCATTGAAACGCAAA
>DAOUQR010000124.1 GCA_030625525.1 Pseudomonadota bacterium
CCTAGCCATGGCAATATTCGCCATTATTCATTTGACGAATATGCTATTTTCACACCTGAAAGTCTGTGCTTACTACGACAGCTAGAAAATATTGGTGCAATTACCGCAGGAGAGCGAGAGCTCATTATTAGCGAGGCTATCGATGCCGGCTTAGAAGAGCTTTCCGCAAATCAACTACGTTTATTAATTTTATTGCGAATCGTGCGTCTCGGAGTGAGTGACAATGCAGACTATCTGTTGAGCCACTTAATCGAGGGCGCGCCAAAAGGAGTTAAGGTGCATTGAAGAATTTATTAATTGTTGAATCACCCGCCAAGGCAAAGACCATTAAAAAATACCTGGGCAAAGACTTTGAAGTCTTAGCATCCTATGGTCACATGCGTGATCTGGAGCCCAAAAAGGGAGCGGTTGAGCCCCTGAACAATTTTCACATGAAATACATATTGATAGAAAAAAATATGCGGCATGTGGACACCATTGCAAAAGCTTTAAAAAAAGCCGATGCGCTTTATCTCGCAACTGATCCGGATCGCGAAGGCGAAGCTATTTCATGGCACATTCATGAGATCATGAAAGAACGTGGAATTTTGGGTGACAAGCCCGTTCATCGAGTTGTGTTTTATCAAATCACAAAGAATGCCATTCTAGAAGCCATGCAAAATCCACGAGAAGTCTCGATGGATTTAGTCAATGCACAACAAGCCCGCCGTGCACTTGATTATCTCGTTGGCTTTAACCTATCCCCTTTATTATGGAAAAAAATCCGACGGGGTTTATCGGCTGGACGCGTACAAAGTCCGGCGCTGCGTTTAATCGTTGAGCGCGAAATTGAAATTGAAAAATTTGATCCAAAAGAATATTGGTCGATTGATGCTGAATGCGAAACTGACAAGCAACAGTTCAAAGCCAAACTCACTAAATATAATGATGAGAAAGTCACACAGTTTTATATCAACAATGAAGAAAAAGCGCGTGAAGTTGAAAGCAAGCTGAAAGAACTCGCGAATAAAAAACTCACCGTCGCAAAAGTTGAGAAGAAACAACGTAAACGTAATCCTTCCGCACCGTTTATTACCTCAACCTTACAACAGGAAGCGGCACGTAAATTAGGTTTCACAACTAAACGCACCATGATGGTTGCCCAGCAACTCTATGAAGGTATCGATATTGGCAGTGGCACCGTCGGTTTAATCACCTATATGCGTACCGATTCGACTTCAATCGCGGATGAAGCGATTGTCGACGTACGTGATGTGATTGAAAAAAAATACGGCAAAGATAATTTGCCCGACACACCACGCGTCTTTAAAACTAAATCGAAAAATGCACAAGAAGCGCATGAAGCGATACGCCCGACTGCCGCTAAACGTTCACCGATCCAAGTTAAAGAATATTTAAAACCAGAGCAATTTAAGCTCTACGATTTAATTTGGAAACGTACCATTGCCAGTCAAATGATCCATGCCACCATTCATATGGTCGGCATTGATTTAACTTGCGGTACGGGTTATGAATTTCGCGCAACGGGTTCTACGATTGCAAACCCTGGATTTATTCAAGTCTATCAAGAAGGCTGGGATGATAAAAAAACGGATGATGGTGATGGCACGTTATTGCCGCCAATGAATGAAGGTGATGTGGTTGACTTGCTAAATTTACTCACCGACCAACATTTTACGGAGCCGCCTCCGCGTTACAGTGAAGCGAGTTTAGTTAAAGCACTCGAAGAATTTGGCATCGGTCGTCCATCCACCTATGCCAGCATTATTTCGACCCTACAACATCGTGAATATGTAATTTTGGAGACCAAACGATTTAAACCAACCGATGTGGGTCGGGTTGTTAATAAATTTTTAACAAATTATTTCACACAATATGTCGACTATGATTTTACCGCTAAATTAGAAGATGAGCTTGATGCTGTCTCTCGTGGTGAAGTGGAATGGATCCCCGTTTTAGAAAAATTCTGGACCCCTTTCGATACGCTGGTCCATAAAATTGATGAAACGGTCGATCGTAAAGATGTCACTCAAGAGCCGATTGATGAGAAATGTCCGAAGTGTGACAAACAGCTCTCGATTCGCTTAGGTCGACGCGGACGTTTTATTGGTTGCAGCGGCTACCCTGAATGCGATTTCACGCAGAATGTTGGGGATGATGTCAGAGCCGAACCCGAAGTTGTTGAAGGACGTAAATGTCCTGAGTGCGGCGGTGATTTAGTCGTGAAGTCGGGTAAATATGGCAAGTTTATTGGTTGCGGTAATTATCCCAACTGTAAACATATGGAACCGTTAGAAAAACCGAAAGACACCGAAGTTGCCTGCCCATCGTGCCAAGAGGGATCGATCTTAGAACGCAAATCAAGACGTGGGAAAATTTTCTATTCATGTTCACGCTATCCTGATTGTAAATATGCAATTTGGAACGAACCCGTGAATGAACCTTGCCCTAAATGTGGCTGGGCGATCTTATCCCTTAAAACAACAAAACGATTCGGCACCCAGAAACTTTGCCCACAACAACATTGTGATTACAAGGTCACCATGGATGAGGAATGAACCCGGTTAAGTTAAAAGAAATTTTTAACCGCGGTGGTCTGTTTGCTTATCCAACCGAAGGCGTGTTTGGTTTAGGTTGCGATCCGCTCAATGAAAAAGCGGTGATGCGACTTTTAAAGCTCAAGCAACGCCCCATCGAAAAAGGTTTGATTTTACTCGCGGCGAATTGGAAACAACTCGCTGCATATATGGGTAAACTATCCGACAAACAATGCCAAACCTTAAAACAAAGTTGGCCAGGCCCCATCACTTGGCTGGTACCAGCGAGTGACAAAGTCCCTGCGTGGATCCGCGGCAAGCATCAAACCGTCGCCATGCGCATCACCAAACATCCCGTTGCAAAACAACTGTGTGAAAAACTTGATTCCGCTATCGTTTCTACCAGCGCTAACCTAGCTGATACACAACCCTGCAAAGATGAACAATCCGTTATATCTAACTTTGCAACACAAGTGGATATAATCATTCCGGGACAAACGGACGGCTTAACGAAACCAACGCCAATTTTCAACTTAAACACTGAACATCAACTTCGTTAATTATTGTATTAAGCAAAGTCGTGTTAATTTACTGTCGCAGCCACTACTCACTTGCTTTTTTTAGTATTTTTAATTTGACCGCTTTTTTTAATACAGAATCATCCTCTTTTTTAACGACGTTACTAGTCGCTTTGACTTTTACTGCCGTTTTAGCGACGGAATCATCTTTTTTTGTTACCGAACTTTTTTCAACAGCATAACTTGCCGGTAAAACAAAAGCCGTAAATAAAAAAGCGACAACAGTTACTAATGTCATTTTCATAATAATCTCCAAATTAAATGCACATCCATGTCTGTTAAAGCTCCTACTTAAGCATAGACCAATGAGTATTTTTTATCCATCCAGGTGGCATGGATATAGATTCGTTGTTCGCGGCTTTCTAAATTAATATCGAACAGCCAGAAAAGCACATTTACTTGCGTTTCTGGCTCGATGCAAAAAATAACCAGAGCCAGAAAGCTTGATTTTGTACCGTTTGTGGCTTAAGCTTTAATTTATTGAGAGCCAGAAACTAACGATGAGGTCGCCTGTGCAATCTGAAATCATTGAGAATAATGAATTATTTATCGGTCGAAAGACTGAATTTACTCGCTTACAAAGTATCGCAAACCATCACACACCAGCGATAATCATTGTCTATGGACGTCGACGGGTGGGTAAGACTGAACTTTTAGAGCAAGGTTTCCGCGATAGAAATATCCTAAAATTTGAAGGCATTGAGGGTGAAAGTGAAAAGTATCAAATGCATGCCGTGATGCAACAACTCAGTCGCTATGCTCATCAACCCTTATTACGGGATGTTAAAATAGAGAATTGGATGGATGTTTTTTATTACATACATGAACAAACTAAAGAAAAGCCATGGACTTTATATTTTGAGGAAGTTCAATGGCTTGCGCAATACGGCGATCGTTTTATCAGCGAGTTGAAATATGCGTGGGATAATCAATTCCGTAGAAATAAAAATATCATCATCATTTTATGCGGTTCCTCACCTTCCTTTATGGTAAATCAAGTCGTGCATTCAAAAGCATTGTATAATCGATCACAACACGAATTTTATTTGCGTGAACTCAATTTACTGAATACCGAAAAATTATTAAGCGGCCGATCACGACAGGAAGTCATGAACGCCTATTTGACGATGGGCGGTATTCCGGAATATATATTACGCTTAAATAAAAATTCATCCGTCATGCTCAGCTTATGCGAACAATCCTTCACGCCTGATAGCTTTTTTTCAAAAGAGCATCAGCGAATTTTTATCAGCAGCATGGCTGATAATAAGCATTATAAACAAATCATCTCATTCCTCAGTAAACGTCACCACGCAACACGAGATGAAATATTAAAACACTTAAAAATAAAATCTGGCGGCAGTATTAGTAAAATATTTGACGACTTAGAATTATGTCAATTTATATCTTGTTACCGCCCATATAACCTGGGAGACGATAGTCCAAACGTGAGGTATTGTATTCAAGACGCGTATTTACACTTCTATTATCGTTTTATTAAACCCATCCAAGCTAAAATTAG
>DAOUQR010000255.1 GCA_030625525.1 Pseudomonadota bacterium
GATACAGTGTCTGAAAAAGCGATTTGAGAAGTTAATTGATTTACATAAACTGATTCCGAACTTAAGTGACTATCGCGTTGACGCTGAAGAACCCGTCTATGAAAAACAATATCGCCCTAGCCATATCACTTATGTCCTACCTTATATGAAACTAAGAGACATAAAAGCGGCCCTAGATCCAAACTCAAAAGAGTCAAACAAAAGCGCTATTTTTCGATCGGGACCGCTCACCTATAATCCATTATTGCATAATAGCTAAGGCCTGACCCCACTTGAATATCCAGCTTAAGATGCGCCGCCCTGCTCGCACGCAGGGCCTTGTCTATTTGAGGCACTTCAGACATAATGGCACCATCGATCATTAACAGAAACCTATTATGTCTAAACGCTTCTGCAACTTACCCAATTATCTCACTGCTTTTCGTATTATATTAATTCCTGTCTTCATTATTGTGTTCTATCTGCCTTTTAGCTTTTCGTATGTCGCCTCTGCTGTGGTTTTTGCACTGGCCTGTGCGACAGATTGGTTTGATGGCTACCTCGCTAGACGACTCGACCTAATATCACCCTGGGGTGAATTTCTTGATCCCGTAGCCGATAAATTAGTGATTGCTACCGCGCTTGTTTTACTCGTCGGTCAGGAACATTTGTCTTTCATCACGATACCTGCCGCCATTATCATCGGACGTGAAATTGTCATTTCTGCTCTGCGTGAATGGATGGCTGAAATTGGTAAACGCACGCATGTCACCGTGAGTATGATCGGTAAGTGGAAAACCTTGATTCAAATGTTTGCCGTATTTTTCTTATTGCTCCACAGACCAGAAGGTAGTTGGATCACTGCATTATTAGGTTATGGATCCTTATATTTAGCGGCGATTTTAACACTTTGGTCAATGACGATGTACATTCAAGCAGCTTGGCCACAGCTCGGTATTACTTTTCACTCAAAGAAAGAAAAAACTAGTTGACAGATCGACGCGAATACGTAAAATACACGGCTCCTTAGCGGGAATAGCTCAGCTGGTAGAGCACAACCTTGCCAAGGTTGGGGTCGCGAGTTCGAATCTCGTTTCCCGCTCCAATTTTAGTAGACGTTAAGTTATAAGCTTAGGCCTTGAGTGCCTCTTGAAGTTCAAATATCAGCTGGAATTCGAGACGAAAAAAATCAAGAGCCTAAAAAATTATGGCTGGGTGGCAGAGTGGTTATGCAGCGGCCTGCAAAGCCGTTGACGCCGGTTCGATTCCGACCCCAGCCTTTCTCAAGTCATCCTGCCCGGGTGGCGAAATTGGTAGACGCAAGGGACTTAAAAACCCTCGGGGTGTAAGCCCCGTGCCGGTTCGACTCCGGCCCCGGGCACCAAAACACAAAATCAAAACATCAGCGCTATTAGCAAAAAACCAACGCAATCACAACGACTGTTTGACGCTCTATTGTGTTGACCCCACTCAGGCGTGGAAATGTTCGTAAATGATCAGGGCTAAGCTGCGACTGATCCCTTCCACTTTTGCAAGCTCATCGGTGCTTGCTTGTTGAATTCCTTGGAGACCGCCAAAACGATGTAACAAGGCGCGTCGACGTTTTGCACCAACCCCTTGAATATCTTCAAGGGTCGATGTTTTACGTTTTTTATCACGCTGCAACCGGTGTCCGGTGATCGCAAAACGATGTGCTTCGTCTCGGATTTGTTGAACTAAATGTAGGGCGGGTTCATCTGCTGCCAATCTTATTCCAACGCTGTCGCCTGGAACAAAAAGTGTTTCGTACCCGGGTTTACGTCCCGGGCCTTTCGCAACGCCGACCAGTTTCACATCGTCGATTTGTAATTCTTCAAAGACTAATTCAGCTTGATGAAGTTGACCTTTGCCGCCATCGATAAAGAGAATATCCGGTAATAAGCCTTCACCACTTTTGAGTTTTGTATAGCGGCGTGTGATCGCTTGCTTGAGTGCCGCATAATCATCGCCGGGCGTTATATTTTTAATATTGAATTTACGATAATCAGATTTACGAGGGCCTTCACGATCAAAAACAACACACGATGCTACGGTTGCTTCACCACTCGTATGACTGATGTCAAAACATTCTAGGTGTTTAGGGAGTTCATCTAATTGCAGAGCTCGTTTAAGTGCATCAAAACGATGATACATATTAGCCTGACTAGAAAGATGATTGATCAAAGCGTACATCGCATTTTGCTCTGCCATCTTAATCCATTGTTGACGCTCACCACGAACACGCGATTGAATTTTAACGCGGTGATTCGCCTGTTCACTTAATACGTCCATCAGTAAAGTTAAGTCATCAATTATATAATTAGTAATAATGAGTTTCGGTAACTGCTCCATACGAATTTGATTTAAATAATATTGCGTTAGAAAACAGCCTAACACCTCCGACTCTTGCGAAAGTTTCGGTAACTTAGGAAAATATGATTTACCACCGATGAGGCGACCGTCTCTGATCGTCAAACAATGAATACAAGCACTACCATGACGCATCACCAATGCAGCCACATCCACCTCACCGGCTTTTACATTAATGGCTTGTTGCGCTTGCACTTGTTGTAACTTAGCAATTTGATCTCGAAAAATGGCAGCGCTTTCATAATCCATTTCATCACTGGCCTGCTCCATCATTTTGACTAAATCATTGACGAGTTCATGAGAGCGTCCTTCAAGAAACAAAGTTGCCCGCTTAACATCAGCCAAATAATCATCGGTTGATATATATTCGACACAAGGGGCTGTGCAGCGCTTAATTTGATATTGCAAACAGGGGCG
>DAOUQR010000295.1 GCA_030625525.1 Pseudomonadota bacterium
TGATAAAACACCACAACCAACATAAGGAACATTCGCAAGCTCGAGGGCACCCTGCACCGTTCCGTCTTCACACAAAGGGCCATGGAGTACAGGAAAAACAACATCCACTAACCGATCGCTCACATTACTTTGATCCAAATGCCGCTGAGATGCGAGAGGAATTAATACCGAATTGTCGGTTCTTACCTGTAATTGTTTTCCGTCGGGTAAAAACACCTGGGCAAGATCATTCAGATACCATCGTCCATCTTTATCAATACCAATCGGAACGGCTTCAAATTTATCTTTATCAAGATGTGAAATGACAGATGCAGCTGAGGTTAATGAAATTTCATGTTCACCTGATTTACCGCCGTATAGCACGCCGACTCTAATTTTACTTTTTAAACTCATACAAATAATTCCTACAATTTATGGGTCGGCTACTTATTCTCTATCTGCGATTTTTTTTCTATCCGGTTCGTTGACTTGATCAAGACGCGAGCCATTTTTCCAATGCTTCCAGCGCCCTGCATAAATAAAACATCACCGTCTAGGATCACATCATAGAGTGCTTCTGCAATGTCCTTATCTTCAGCCACAAAAATAGGCTCGACTTTTCCACGTTGGCGAATGCTACGACATAAGGCACGACTATCAACGCCCGCGATGGGCTCTTCACCCGCTGGATAGACATCCAGTACGAACAATACATCGGCAGCAGACAGACTTTCAGAAAAGTCATCAAATAAAGATTGTGTACGTGAGTAACGGTGCGGTTGAAAGGCTAAGACGATGCGCTTGTCTGGAAACGCTTGCCGCGCAGCCTCCAAGGTGACAGCAATTTCTCGCGGGTGATGTCCGTAGTCGTCAATCACCAATGCTGTTCCTTGTTTTGCATTAAATTCCCCTAACACTTGAAAGCGTCGACCCACCCCTTCAAATTGCAATAAAGCGGATTGAATTGCCTCAGCAGATGCACCCAACTCTGTTGCAATCGCAATGGCTGCCAATGAATTCAAAACGTTATGTTCGCCCGGCATATTTAATTGCACAGAAATATCTTCATGTTCACCAAAACGTTTAACCGTAAACGACGTTTTCATACCGTGGGTTTTAATATTAGTCGCCATAACATCCGCTTTTTCAGAAATTCCATAAGTTAATACGCGACGATTCACTTTTTGTATAATGTTTGCAGCCTCCGGATCATCAAGACAAATAACCGCTAAACCATAGAAAGGTAGATGGTGACAAAATTGAATAAAGGTGTCACGCAATTTGCTAAAATCTTCTTCGTAAGTCCCCATGTGATCGGCATCAATATTAGTAACGACAGCTATCATCGGTTGCAAATATAAAAATGATGCGTCACTTTCATCCGCCTCTGCAACCAAATAACGACCGGATCCTAAACGTGCATTAGTATCTGCACTATTTAATTTACCGCCGATAATAAAGGTGGGATCCATGTCGGCTTCCGCCAAAATACTTGTCACTAAACTCGTTGTCGTTGTTTTACCATGGGTTCCCGCAACGGCAATCCCATAACGAAAACGCATCAGTTCAGCGAGCATTTCGGCACGTGGCACCACTGGAATGCGTCCTTCTTGCGCGGCAATAATTTCTGGGTTGTCATCGCGAATGGCCGTTGATTTAATCACAACATCAACACCTTCAATATTCTTAGCATCATGACCATAAAATATCTTAGCACCCAAACCATTTAAACGTTGAGTCGCAACATTATTTGATAGGTCTGATCCAGAAATAACATAACCTTCATTCAATAACACTTCGGCAATCCCACACATGCCGGTGCCTCCAATTCCCACAAAATGGATACGCTTAATTTTCCCCATAATACGCGTAAAAGGATAAGCTTGATGTTGTTTATTCATGATAATTTTTCCCAGCGGGTTTCATAGTCAATACGTAATAACAAAGCAATAGCGATGCACATAATCAACATACTACTACCACCATAACTCATTAAGGGCAGCGTTAAACCCTTGGTCGGCAACACGCCTGAATTCACACCGATATTAATCATCGCTTGCAGGCCGATCCAGAAGGCGATGCCATAGGCACAATAACCCGCATAATGTTTTCCGACTTGTTGTGCGCGACGTGCGATCAGCAGCGCTCGCCCAACTAATAACACAAATAAGCTGAACACTGCAAAAATACCGACGAGACCAAACTCTTCTGCGAGTACAGCAAACAAAAAATCCGTATGGGCTTCAGGCAAATAA
>DAOUQR010000166.1 GCA_030625525.1 Pseudomonadota bacterium
ACCATATTGAACGCTGTCATATATGACTGCAGCAGCAATAGTTTCAGAGTCCACATCTAGATCAATTAAAATTTCAGCCATGGCTAAACCGGCTTGCAAACACGATTCACCGGTTTCCGTTGCATGTTCTTCACCGGCTAATTGAGAAAGAATGCAGGCATTACGAATTAAACGGACATTATCGTAATGATGTTTTTCATCTAAATGATTTAACCAGCTATCGAGATCAATCGAGCCGTCTGCTAGAAAATGCTCATCGTCTTTGATTTTTACCATCATCAATCCTTTATTTAATAAATACCGCAATCGATTCTACGTGGGCGGTGTGGGGAAACATGTCCATCACGCCAGCGGCTTGCAATTTATAGCCATAGGTATTGACTAAGATGCCGGCATCTCGTGCTAATGTTGCGGGGTTGCATGAGACGTACACAATTTTTTCTGGCGGATTTTGCATGAGTGTTGGAATGATCTCTTGGGCGCCGCTTCGCGGTGGATCAATGAGTAACTTATTGAATGTTTGTTTTGCCCAAGGGTGTTCGCTGCAGTCTTCCATTAAATTTGCTGCGTAAAATTCGGTGTTTTCGATTTGATTAATGCGCGCATTGTGGGTGGCTCGTTTGACCATGTTGTCATCGCCTTCAACGCCGACGACACGTTTTGCAAAACGAGCGATTGGGAGTGAAAAATTTCCAAGGCCGCAAAATAAATCTAAGATTTCATCGTCTGCTTGAATGTCCAGCAATTTAACGGCATGCGATACCATTTGGCGATTGATATCTGAATTGACTTGTGTGAAATCTGTTGTGTGAAAATCCAGCGTTAAATTAAACTCGGGCAGTGTGTAATTTAAAAAATCATTGTCATCGAGTGGCCAGCATTTTTTAAGGGTTTTGGGGCCACGTCGTTGTGTGTAAATGCGAAAACCATGTTCTTCTGCAAATGTTTGAATGTGTGTAATATCGTCGTCGCTGAGATCTTCCATGTGACGAATGATCAAACTGGAGACATCATCACTGACGGCGACTTCAATCTGAGGGATTTCGTCATGCACACTGAGTTCACTGACGAGTTGTTTAAAATTCGCGATATTTTCACCGATGCTAGGATGCAGTACAACACAGGTGTCAATATTTGTAATAAAGCGAGGGTTATCGCTTTCACGAAACCCCACGAGCAAACCTTTTTTACGATCGTGGCGAACACCTAAGCGAGCTTTGCGACGGTAGCCTAACAATGGGCCTGTTAGCGGAGGTAGAACGTTTTCAGGCTCGACTTGACCGAACTGTCGAAGTTGCTCCAATAACATGTCTTCTTTGATCGAGATTTGGATCGCGGGTTTTATGTGTTGCAGGCTACAGCCACCACACATGTCAAAATGGGCACAATCGGGGGTTGCTCGATCCGAACTGGCATTTTCAACAGAAACCACACGCCCTACATCATAACTACCATGCACTTGCGTATATTGAAACTGTACCGTTTCACCGGGCAGGGCACCGCGAATAAAAGTGGTTTTGCCTTCTATTTGAGTCACCCCACGGCCTTCATGTGATAAACCGGTAATGGTCGCTGAAAAATCGCCACTTGGAAGTGGCTTACGTCGTCTACGTCGTGACATCTTATTCACTACTTTTAAAAAAGGAGCGATTTTACCGTAAATTCACAGTGATTCACATACTGACTTTCATTCGAATTTTCTGGTCAATATATGTTGTTTTGGGGTATCATTCGCGAAATTTTTTATCGAGATATAATATGTCAGTGATCACCAAAGCTGTTTTTCCGGTTGCCGGTCTTGGAACTCGGTTTTTGCCGGCGACTAAAGCCAATCCAAAAGAAATGTTGCCAATTGTTGATAAACCGCTTATTCAGTATGCCGTTGAAGAGGCTATCAGTGCGGGGATCAAGCAAATGATCTTTGTGACCAGCAGCACCAAGGGCAGTATCGAAGATCATTTTGATTGTAATTTTGAATTGGAAACGCGTTTGGAACAACGGGGTAAATACCAACTGTTGTCTGACATGCGTAATCTTATTCCCAGTGATGTGAGCTGTGTTTATATTCGTCAGCGAAACCCTTTAGGCTTGGGACATGCTGTTTTATGTGCGCGAGGCATTGTGGGTGATGAGCCGTTTGCTGTGTTGTTAGCGGATGATTTGATCACTTCTCACAGTGGCTTGAGCTGTATGCAGCGCATGGTTAAGTTGTTTGAAGAAACCTCGAGTAGTGTGCTGGCGGTTAATGAAGTGCCTGTTGAGGATGTGTCTAAATACGGTATCGTGGCGCTGGATCCGAAAGATGATAAACGTATCACACATATTGTTGAAAAGCCTCAGCCACAGGATGCTCCTTCTAGACTTGCTGCGGTTGGTCGCTATGTTTTAACGCCTGCAATTTTTGACCTTTTGGCGAATCAACCGGCGGGTGCGGGCAATGAAATACAATTAACCGATGCGATTGAACGCTTGCTTGGGCAAGAATCTGCGTATATTCATCCGTTGGTCGGTGTGCGTTATGACTGTGGTTCACGCTTGGGGTATCTCAAGGCGACTATCGCCTATGCTTTGCAGCACCCTGAGCTTGGTGATAGGTTCAGAGATTATTTATCTGAGTTAAACTCCGATTTAAAGACAGATCCACAGTTCTAGAGATGGTTTTTCTAGGAGCACATCTAATCGGGGTCAGGTCTGAGATACTTTTTTTATTTAAAAAAACTCAAAAATTATTACCGGTTCATGGAACTTTCCTCTCTTTTTTGCGTCTAACGTAGTGGCAAATTAATAATAAGAGGAGATCATTATGAGTACGGAATCGGCTTATGTCAGCCTAGATACGTTAAAAACAAAATGGTATTGGTACTTCTTGCTGGGTACGGTGCTGGTCATGTTGGGTGTGCTAGCGATTAGCTACGCTATATTGACGAGTGCGGTTACCGTGATGTTGTTAGGAATTTTGCTACTGTCTTCAGGCATATTGCAATTCTTTACCGCATTTTTTGATAGAACTTGGAAAGGTTTTTTCATTAGCGTGATGCTTGCCATGCTCAATGTCATTATCGGTGCTTGGTTATTGATACAGCCATTACAAGCCGCCGTTGCTTTAACCTTGTTAATCTCAATCTTTCTGGTTTTAAGCGGAGTGTTTAAGATCATTTTTGCTTTTATGATGAAAGAAATGGTTAATTGGTGGTTGGTACTGTTGTTGGGTGTTCTTAGCTTAGCGTTAGGCGTGATGATTTACATGCACTGGCCTGTGTCAGGTCTGTGGGTGATTGGCTTGTATGTTGGGATTGATGTTCTATTGTCTGGATGGAACATGATATTACTGTCCCTTGCTGCGAGACGTGCTTAGGTCTGGGCTTCGGTTGTCGGAGGTTTTACTTTTATGAAATAAAGATTTCTCAGGTAAATCAAGACGCCGAAACTTTGTCCTGCAGTAATAACCGGATCATGACGGTGGATCGCGTAGCATAGCAGAGTGATGCTGCCGAATAGACTAAAGTACCAGAAGGCCACAGGGATCACGCTACGTTGCTGTTTTTCACTGCAGATCCATTGAATGAGAAAACGGGCTGAAAAGAGAGCCTGCCCGCTAAAGCCGATACAAAGCCAGATGATATCAAGTTTACTCATGAGCAGACCTTGCAGCGATCATGCTTGTTCATGTTTAAGTTCAGGTTGACAGGGGCGGCGTAACAGCCACATCACACCGATTAAATCCATTATACCTACCCATAGACGATTGCCGATACCGTATTTTGAAACGCCTCGGGTGCGAGGGCGATGATTCACGGGAACATTCACAATGGTATAACCCGCACGTTTAAATAAGGCAGGGATGAAACGGTGCAAGTGATTGAAGTGAGGGAGCTGAAGAAACATGTCGCGTGGGAATAGTTTTAAACTACAAC
>DAOUQR010000056.1 GCA_030625525.1 Pseudomonadota bacterium
TTAGATCGAGAAGTTACAACTTAGCAGCATTTCTCAATTTTAAAAGAATACCGGGCGTCATCCTGTGGCTTGACCACAGGATCCACTATTTTCTGGATCCTGTGGTCAAGCCACAGGATGACGCCCTGTATTCTTTTCAAATTGAGAATTGCTGACAACTTAGCGCTTCCATTTCATATTAAAACAAGATTGAAACTAAAAAGCCGCCAACTCAGAAATAAAGCGCGGACCTTGATAAATCAATCCGGTATAGATTTGTAATAGTTTAGCGCCCGCCGCTAATTTATCCTGAGCCTGTTGCTTGGATTGAATGCCGCCCAATCCAATGATCGGGATCTCATCTTGTAAAACTTTGTGAAATTGTTTAATGACTTGATTACTTCTATTAAATAACGGCTCTCCGCTTAAACCACCTTTTTGATGCGCTATTTCATATTGATCAACACCGTCTCGCGAAATTGTGGTGTTAGTCGCAATCACACCGTCAATTTCAAATTTCAAAAATAAATTTGCCATTGCCTCAATTTCATCTGACGATAAATCGGGAGCCACTTTAACCACACAAGGCACATGTTTTTGAAATTCATTTTGACATTGGGCTTGTTGTTTTTTTAATGCCTCTAATAATTTTGATAGATATTCACCGTGTTGTAGATCACGCAAACCTTCTGTATTGGGCGATGAAATATTAATGGTAATGTAAGTTGCGTGTGGATAAACCGCTTTAAATAAATCTGAATATTCTTCTATGCTGTCATCTAGAGACGTTGTTTTATTTTTTCCGATATTAATGCCGAGCACACCGGGATATTGATAACGCTCTAATTGCGCCAAGACATAATCCAAGCCTTTACTCGCAAATCCAATTCGATTGATCAGTGCATTCGCTTCTGGAATTCGAAAAATTCGAGGTTTTGGATTACCTTCTTGCGGGCGTTTAGTTACTGTTCCGATTTCAATAAATCCAAAACCCAATTTAGCAATGCCTTTAAGATAATCGGCATTACGATCAAAGCCGGCGGCTAATCCAATTGAATTATTAAAATCTATTCCCATGACTTTAACAGGATTTTTAACCGCTGCAGGAAATAAAAAACGGGGTGCCAGTGTCAAGGCGCGCAAACCGGCATAATGTGCACGCTCTGGATCAAGCTTAAATAAAAGCGGTTTAGCGAAGGGATACCAATTCACGCTTAATCATCACCCTTAGTTTCAACCGAACATTCATGCGCCCACACACGCAACAAAGCATTGCCTTCTTTTTGTAATCGGTACGGCACATGTCGCACTTCTGTTCCATAATTTTCATTTTGCAGCGCTAACAAAACCGGTCCTAGAAAATCTGAAATTTTGTTTTCTCTATCCGCTAAGGGGAAAAATCGCACTTCTTTAGCCACACGGCATAATTCTTTGATCACGGCCACATGATAATCTAAATCTTGCCCCGGAATATTAGCAAAGAGATAATGCGAGCATAAAGCCAAATCAAAACTAAAGTCTTCATAAGGTAAGTGTGTCAGTGCACCGCCGACATAACGTTCATCCGCTTTTCCCTGAGTGATATCATGAAGAAAAGTATTGATCCCTTCTTGGCGACCTTCAACTAATTGATGCAGCGACCCCACCTTGTCCCAATTAAATAAGGCTTGATTCTGTGAAACATATTGCTGCATTTCATCAAATTCATGGTGGGCTTGGCGCGCGATCATTTCTGATTCCAAACCAAATAATTCATCGACAGAAACAACCTGATGCCCTGCTTGTTCCATTTCTGCATTGAAGCTCGTTGGCCCGGAGCCACAATCAACGATCGCTCCTTGTAAGTTTTCATCGGTTAAATCAAACATTTCACGGTAGTCTTGTAGAGAATGACCCCAAAGTACGAGATTACGCATCGTTAACATCCTGTTAATTGATTGAGTCGATATTCTATCACTCGCGTTAAATTAAACAAATTTTTCTAGAAAACCCGACTCTCGGTGAACGTTCAACGAAAATTTCTATAGCCAAGACTTGTGCAAAACAGCTCTGACACGCTAGAATATCCCCTTTCAATAAGCCGATAGACACACTATGTACAAAACACTTGATTTTGGTTTGGATGAGACGAGCACGCTAATACGAAAAACGGTGAGTGACTTCGCCCGTGATCACATTGCCCCGCAAGCTCAACAGATTGATGAAGAGAACGAATTCCCCACTGCATTGTGGCCACAACTCGGTGAATTAGGATTATTAGGCTTGACGGTTCCAGAAGAATTCGGCGGTGCTGGCATGGGCTATCTCGAACATGTAATAGCGATGGAAGAAATCAGCCGAGCCTCAGCCTCCGTCGGTTTAAGTTACGGCGCTCACTCAAATCTCTGCGTCAATCAAATTTCTCTCAACGGCACTCGCGAACAAAAATTAAAATACTTACCCAAACTTATCAGTGGTGAACACATTGGTGCCTTGGCGATGAGCGAACCAAACTCAGGATCCGATGTCGTCAGCATGCAATGCCGCGCTGAAGATCAGGGTGATCACTTCGTTTTAAACGGTTCAAAAATGTGGATCACCAATGGGCCTAAAGCGAATGTGATTGTTGTTTACGCCAAAACAAATCCTGATGCAGGCAAAGAAGGGATCAGCGCGTTTATCATTGAAAAAGATTTTCCCGGTTTTAGCACCGCACAAAAACTCGATAAACTCGGCATGCGCGGTTCAGATACTTGCGAACTTGTCTTCAATAATTGCCATGTGCCAAAAGCCAATGTTTTCGGTGAATTAAATCAAGGCGTCAAAGTGTTAATGAGTGGCTTGGATTATGAACGCGTCGTTCTTGCCGCAGGCCCAGTTGGCATCATGCAAGCCTGCCTCGATGTCGTTCTACCCTATGTTCATGAACGTAAGCAATTCGGTGAGCCGATTGGGAAATTCCAAATGATTCAATCGAAATTAGCGAATATGTATACCGTATTAAGTGCCTCGCGCGCTTATTTATACTCGGTTGCGCGTGCCGCCGATTCCAGCACAATTTCACGCAAAGATGCCGCCGGTGTGATTTTGTATACGGCTGAAAATGCGACCCAAATGGCGCTCGATGCGATTCAAATCCTAGGTGGTAATGGTTATATTAATGAATACCCTACCGGACGCTTACTACGTGATGCGAAGTTGTATGAAATAGGTGCCGGCACCTCTGAAATACGTCGCATGCTCATCGGCCGGGAATTATTTAGAGAAACGAAGTAACGCCAGCTGGCTCTTCTAAGCTAAACAATCCAGGCCTAACTAGAACCGCTTCCTCGCCAAATTACAATTACATTGATTTGACGAGGGCAAGCGCTCAATTACAAACCACGTCAAATTGATCTTTTTATACTTTGACGAGAATTCCATGGCCAAATTTTTTGTCTAAGGCGTTGAAGAGAGTGGAACTCTTGCTCATATTATCTTTTTAATCAGCATCTTGCTAAAGTCACACCTTAATAAAATTTGGAAAACGCCATGACTACCGATCCGATTGTTATCGTCGCCGCAAAACGCACCCCGATTGGCGGTATGATGGGGAGTTTATCGACAATGGCTTCACCTTTATTAGGAAGCGTGGCTATTGAAGGCGCTATCCAACAAGCTAAAATTAATGCCGACAAAATCGATGAAGTCATTATGGGTTGTGTGCTTCCGGCTGGGCTGGGTCAAGCGCCCGCTAGACAAGCGGCATTGCATGCGGGTATTCCACAGCAATGTGGTGCAACCACCGTCAATAAAATGTGTGGTTCTGGAATGAAGGCGGTGATGCTTGCGCATGATTTACTCTTGGCAGGTGACAATCGCGTGATGATTGCGGGTGGCATGGAAAGCATGACGAACACCCCGTATCTTCTGACGAAAGCGCGACAAGGTTATCGATTGGGTCATGCGGATATTAAAGATCATATGTTTCTTGATGGTCTTGAAGACGCCTATGAAAAAAATACATTGATGGGTGTGTTTGCTGATAGAACGGCAAAACAATATAACTTTTCACGTGAACAACAAGATGAATTTGCGATCACGTCAATTGAGCGTGCACAGGCTGCACAGAAAAATGAGCGGTTTGATCCTGAAATCGTACCCGTAACAATCGAAACAAAAAAAGAGACCATTACGGTCACTTTAGACGATGGCCCGCAAAATGCGCGCGTTGCAAAGATCCCACAATTGAAACCCGCGTTTGCTAAAGACGGTACGGTCACAGCGGCAAATGCGAGTTCTATTTCAGATGGAGCGGCAGCACTCACACTCATGCGATTGAGTACGGCTGAAGAATTAGGCCTCACTCCACTGGCAACAATAATCGCGCATGCGACTCACTCTCAAGCGCCCGAATGGTTTACCACCGCACCAATCGGTGCCATCGAAAAAGTATTACAAAAAGCAGCTTGGCAGAAAGAGCAAGTTGACCTCTTTGAAATTAACGAAGCTTTTGCGGTTGTCACGCTAGCGGCCATGCATGATCTCAAACTGCCACATGAGATCGTCAATATTTACGGCGGCGCTTGTGTGTTAGGTCATCCTATCGGGGCATCCGGCGCAAGGATCATGGTGACGTTGTTGAATGCACTCAGACAAAATCAATTAAAACGCGGCATCGCCGCATTATGTATCGGTGGTGGTGAGGCGACGGCTGTTGCAGTGGAGATGGTGTAAGAGTTTCCGTCACGAAGCACAGAAAGTATTATAACTGAACAACCTCTTGGATTTCAGGGTAATAGTATTCCGCCGCCCCCACTTTCACGATTAAATTATCCATGGGTTGATAATGAGCTTGATGATGCGTGTGACCACAAAATACAACAAAGCTAATGTCTTGATATTGTGTAGCAAACTCACTGACCACATCACCCATAACTTTTGCCCCAAAAAAGGGTAAGAAATCATCGCCGCTTATTTTCCCTTCATATAAACACGCTTCTTTAAACGGCGGAACATGGGTAGCTATCAGGATTTTTTTAGGCTTTAATTTCAAAGCGTCTTTGATATTCGCTTTCAACGCATTGGCATCATCATCGGCGAGTGACTGCATTTTATCTAATAAGGGGTATCTTCCAAGAATGGCTTCTTTAAATAACTCTTCGATCAATCGACTGTCGTTTAACATCACCGGCGTATCACGGTAATTTCCTAATCGCCCATCAGCCCAACCATCTTGACCAACCAGAACCGTATTTTCGTTCAATCGCTGTGGCCCACTTTGTGGCAACCAATTAAGTAAATTATTTGAATCTGTGAATTCCAGCATTTTATTTCTTACAGCATGAACACTCCCGTGATAATAATCATGGTTGCCTAAAATAAAATAAATCGGCCTGTTGACTACATTTGCCATGCCTAACAATATATCTGAAATATTGGTGGCTTCAGCAATATCACCGGTGATCAAAACACCATCAGGATTTTCATCTTTTATACGTTTATAAAAGCGCTGTTGCTCATCTTTACTCAAAAAATTTAAATGTACGTCCGTCAGCCAGGTCAGTGTTTTCATTAAGCCGCCCATTCTATATTCTAGAATTTAGTATAAAGTATATATTTAAAGTAGCAAATCATCCTCAATACGATGGTATTCACTCGCAGCATAGATCAAAGAATTAGCCGTCAAGCTTGGCACGCCATAAACTTGAGCGCTTACCTTGTGATCTTGTTTTATTTTTTCTAGTAACAAATCGAAATCGCCGTCTCCTGAGAGTAATACCACAACATCAACGTCTTTTGCCGCTTCAAGCACATCAATGGTGATCCCCACATCCCAGTCGCCTTTAGCGGAGCCATCACTGCGCTGAATAAAGGGCTTTAATTTAATCGTAAAACCTAGATGCCTAAGCGCATTTTGGAATTTTAATTGTTGCTCATCGCCTCGCTCAGTCGCGTAAGCATTTGCAATCACGATGTCACCTTGAGCGCTGATCCGCTGCCAGAGTTCTCGATAATTAAATTTTCGACCATAGGCTTGGCGGGTCGTGTAATAGATGTTTTGAACATCGATGAAAAGGGCAATTTTTTTCAAGGTAATACCTGTATGTGTCGTGGATCAAAGACGAGATTATACTTTATTTTGTCTAGGTATATCGCTCTCAAAAGCACATATCAGTAAGGAAGCCTGTTGCCGTTTGCAAAATGCCATATCCGGACTATAATATCCTTTTGCAGAGGGATACCATAGGGATGGGCATGATTGATATATTGGAAACCTTATTAGAAGAGGCATTTGACACTGTTGCACAAGCGAAGAACAGCGTGATCCGCCAATTAGAATTTCCCAAAGCTGACAATATTATAAAAGTCGCTATTGGCATGCGGCGCTCAGGCAAAACTTATTTTCTATACCAAACAATAAATCAGCTTCTATCAGACGGGATCCCAAAACAGCAAATTCTAATGATCAATTTTGAAGATGATCGTTTATTACCAATGACCTCGAAAGAAATGGGCGCATTACTCGATGCATTTTATACTTTGTACCCTGATAACCATCATAAACGCTGTTACCTTTTTCTGGATGAGGTACAAAATATCCCAGACTGGCATTTAGTCGTGCGTAGATACTTTGATAGTAAAAATGTACAAATATATTTAACGGGCTCTTCAGCAAAATTATTAAGTAAAGAAATTTCCACATCACTAAGAGGGCGATCATTATCAGTTGAAGTCTGGCCATTTGATTTCAAAGAATATCTCACAGGAAAAAACATTCCCCTGCTTCAAAAACCATTTGGACAAAAATCATTTGATATTATGCGTCGTCATTTGCTTGATTTTTTTTCTGTAGGTGGATTCCCGGCAGTGCAGCACATGCAAAAGAATGAATGGCGAGAGGCACTACAGGGCTATGTTGATACGGTTATTTTAAGAGATATAGTTGAGCGTCATAATGTTAGTAATATTATCTTAC
>DAOUQR010000004.1 GCA_030625525.1 Pseudomonadota bacterium
ACCTCAAGTGCACGACCAAAGCGAACGATTTTATTAGCGATAGCGATCACATTTTCATGATCATCATATTTACCATTATTAACAATGATATCGCACTCAGCATCTTGTATATGCTTAAGCAAGCTTGCTGATTCACTATCAATGGATTGCAGTTCAATAGTTTGAGCTTGATTGATGGGGGAACGAAACGTTTGCATCACTTGCATGGCTTCACGCAGGATAAAGGTTGAGTAAAAAAAGTAATAATTTTTTATTAAGTCATTCTGAGGAAATTGCTCAGTGAGTTGAACAGCTGCGAAGTTGATAATCGCTTGTAAAGTTCCAATCATACTTCGAGCTTCATTGAATCGTTGGCCTGAATAAAGCGTTTCCCAATGATTTTTTAAAAAATTCTGCAATTGACTGATTCGATTTAGGTAAAGCAAACATTCGTCAGCACTTTGACCCTCAAACATCGTCATCAATTCTGGCATGAATGTTTTTTGTAATATAGGCAGTAGATCGTCTGCGCCAATAGTTTGGCCAGCCATGGACTCTTCACGGCCTTGTGTTTTCTCTTTGATACCTTCGGCCAGTGATTTCATCAGCGGGGCATCGGCTTTAATTAATTGATCGCATTGTCCTTTGAGGAACGGGTAATTGAGGAGGTCATTGACACTACGGTCAGTGATGCCGCTTAAAATTGTTTTAAAAATTTGTAGGCTCTCAGATAATAAACTTTTTGATAAGACAAATTGTTCACCTCGGTCATTGAGTTCGATCGTGATGGTTTCCCCAGTCATAAATAACACTCCTTTATGCTCGTTTTTCGTGATGTAGTATAACTGACTTTATTTGATAATTCTTAACAAAATCTTAAGAGATTGAAGTAACTGCCTAGAAACAAAAAGATAAATCTGTATCGGATGATTTAGCGGGGTCAGATCTTAGGCTGGCCCCATCAAAAGCTCGACAGATATTTGACCAAGCTTTACCTTAAGCGCATTCACTGTTTCCGAAGAAAGCGCTGTATCGTATCCAATATCAAATCGCAGGTATTCACCGGTTAAATTGGAATCAATCGCCGTGATGTTGATATTAAGCTCTTCAAAAGGTTGTAAAATTTTGCGCAGCAGGCCCACATCATCGTGTTTTGAGATAATGGACAATGAGCGCTTTTCAAGATTCACCAACCGCTCTAGCGTGACAATCCCTTGTTGATTCATGAGCTGCCAGTACTCTGGGCTGACGGGCTTCTCATCATAAAAGGTATTAAAACTTGTGATTAATTCTGGCAATGAAAGTGACGCAGTCGCATTTAATTGCTCAGTAAATAATTGATGAACTTCCTTGCCGCAGGGTTGATCCAATAAACGATGAATAATCTCAGCAGACATCGCAGAACTTTGTACCAGTACACGCCATAAGCTCAGATAAAACAGTTTAAAATTGGCCGTCGCAATTTGACTCATAAAATTCAAATCAATATCAAGCTTGCTGAGCACCATTGAGACCAGTCGCATAACGAGATGCGGAATTAATTGCTGACTACACATTAATTCATCATGTTGCTTTAGCGAACGCAGTCTATGAATATTCATGCCAGCAAAGGAATATAACGCATGCGCTAGCTTGTTCGCCGCTTCGGAATGTTGGCCATAGGGGATCAGAATAACGTTTTGATTTTTCCACGGTTGATCGGCCTTGGAGAGTGGGTGAGTCGCACAGAGCGAGGCCCCTATATCGTCTAGCTTGACGAAGCTGGGTTCAATAATCGATTTGATCGAGCTGTTTTCAATAATGATTAATTGGCTGGCATTTGGGTGGGCAGCAATTTTTTCATAAAGGGGAGGGAGATGCTCAAGCGGAAAAACACTGACATACAATAGCTGGCAGTTGGCAAGCAATTCATCAAGCGAGACACTATCGACAACCTTCGGATCGCATATAATCGGTTGGTAGCCCAAGTCAGTAAAATAAGCGGAGATTTTGCTACCGAGTGATCCACCACCGCCAATGATTCCAATTTTTTTCATAATATTTTATTTATACTTCCTCGTACAGATCATTAAGTGTAATAACGTCATTAATTAATTCATCAGAATATTTGTTCTTCTTAACACCATTAGCAGAAATCAGCACTAAAAATATTTGTTTTTTAGTACGAGTAACCTTTTTAAATATATCAATTTTTCTCTTTAATTTCTGTGCATACTCTTTTGAAATCACAAAAGCCTTATTCGTATATTTAATCTCGCATACAGTGATTGAGTCATCATCACGATCAAATAATAGATCAATTTGTGCCCCTTGTTCATCTGTGTCTTTTTTAGGGGTATATCGCCAAGTGCTGGGGATCGCCGTTGGACTTATTCCTAGCGCGACAGTGATTTCAGAGAGGTGTTTATAACAAACAGACTCAAATGCAAGGCCCGCCCAGCTATTCCAAGCAGGTTTCACTTTTTGTTTATCCCAGTATCCAGTTACTAAGCTTTTATTAAGAAGGCTATCTTTGACTGGTGATATCCAATATAAATAAAATAGCGAATATTCATCAATGACTCGATAATAAATCCCCCGGGTTTTATGAAAATGTGGTTTAAAACTCATAATAAAATTTGCATGTTCTAGTGCTTTGAGTTTTTCAATCCCACCTTTTCCATGAAGAGCTTTTCCCATTTTTTTTAGCAGTTGTTCCTGACCAATACCATAGCGTACAGATGCAATTTGCTTGATTAACTCAATGTATACGGCTGAATCTTTGAAAAGTGAGGAGTACAGATTGTTAAACTCTTCCAAGAAAAAGCTGTTTTGTTTAAATGCGAGTTTTTCGATAATTTGAGTTGCTGAAATATTTTTTATGACTTTTTGTAAATAAAAAGGCACGCCACCCATTACCATATATAGCTGTAATATTTGTTGGTTATTTAAATTGATTGAAAAATGCTTAAGAAATAGTTTTATTTGTGATAATTTGAAAGGCTTTAGGTGAATATTCCGTGTTAAACGATTGTGGAGCCCTCCTTTGTTGTTCACTATTTTATCGATGATCCACGAGGCCGATGAGCCGCAAATAATTAATTTAATTCTGCCATCTTGTGACCAATGTTGATTCCAATAATAGTCAAGGTTTTGTAGTAATTTTGAATTCTTAGTTGCCATCCAAGGAAATTCATCTAAAAACAAAACAATTTTTTTGTTTTTATCTGCGCCTTCGATTGCTTCAGTTAATAACTCAAATGTTTCATCCCAATTCTTACTTGGTAGTAAACGTGTCCGTTTATATCCATAAAATATTTTACCGATTTGCCTGGTGAAATGTTTTATTTGTACTTTCATGGCTTCATCTTTGGTGCCGGTTGTGTCAAAGAATATAACGTCCTGTTCTTGAAAGTATTTTCTGATTAAAAAAGTTTTGCCCACTCTACGTCTGCCATATATTGCAAGAAATTCAGGTGCCTCCGAGGATAGGCACTCTTCTAAGATAGCTAGTTCAGCTTCTCTTCCAATAACAGCAGTAGTCACAATGCTCTCCTTATTTATCCTTCACTTTCGAAGTATATTCCAGAGTGAAGGATAAAGCAATGTTTGTTTGCCTCATCCTTCACTCTGGATCAGAGTTTAAACGTGAAGAACAGAAACCGCCAGCAACGCTTTTAAAATTTCATAAAGCATTAGTGAAACGAAAACATCATTTATTCAACTCGGAGTTCGACAAGCGTATCATCAATCGTTCGGGTTTTTCCATCAAAGTTAACACCGACTAAATAGATGGGTAGTTTGCAATCAAGAAACATTTCATAATATTTTTTTTCTTTAATTTGTTCAATGCCTTCAGCGGCTGTTTTATTTAACTTAAATTCAAAAATAATGATTTTATCTTTCATCGCTAAACATGCATCGGCACGGCCGAGTTGTGTTTTGAATTCTGCATTAAGTTTAATATTGGTCAATCGCATGATTAAATAAAATAAGCTGTGAAAATATTTTTCTTGTTTGATATAAAGATCGTAAGGAATTAAGGCCATTATTTTTTTGATCAGCGCTATAAATTCATCAGGGTTCCAAGTGGGTGCATTAAGATTATGATAAAGTTGCACAAGATATTTAGAACTATTGGCTTTTTCGGTGGCAAAATAAGTAATGAGACTTTCAGTAAAGGCTTGCTGAACTTCGCGGTTTGGGTAACTTAATGTAAATGCGTCAGGCCCCGGATCATAGCTTTTTACAGTCAAATAACCGGTTTGATATAAGAGCGGTAGTATCGGTATATCATGGATTTCAAAATCTTGAAAACTAGCACTGCCCACTTCGATGCGTTCAAATTCATTGGGATCGAATTGATGCTTGGCAATGAGGTTAAGTAAAAAGGTCGGCGTACCCGTTTGGAACCAATAAGCTGAAAAATCCCTAAATTTAAGCGCATTAAGAATGGAAAATGGGTTATAGACTTTTTCGCCGCGTTTTGAGAACTGATAACCGTTATACCAGGTCTGGAGGCGATCTAGGCAAGTTTTGTAACTTATGTTATAGGTTTTAGCGAGTTCATTAATTTCATCTTTAAAATAGAGTATCAGTTCATCAGCAGTGTAACCGGCTAGCGCGCTGTAATCGTTAGTCATGCTTAAATCGACTAAATTATTAATGCCGGAAAAAATAGATACTTTTGAAAATTTTGTGACACCCGTGATGAAAATTAATTTTATGTCGCCATCTTCAGATTTAAGCGTGCCATAAAATTCTTTAAGAATGTCACGATTTGCTTCGGCCAGATCGAGAGTCTCTATTCGGTCAATGATGGGCTTATCATATTCATCAATCAATACAACCACTTTATTTTTTTTTGCGGCCAACTGTCGGATTAAATTTTCCAGATGATCGGCGGCGGTGACACCCTGCAATATAAAATTGTATTCTTGAGCAATGTAATTAAGTTTCGCAATTAAGGCGGCTTCAAGCATGTCAGCATTACGGTTTGTGATTCGAGACATGTCTAGCCTGATCACGGGATATTCTTGCCAATCCCAATCGCTATTATCTATCCATTGTCCCTTAAAAAGTTCACGTTTAGCTTGGAAGATAGCTTGGAGTGTAGATATGGTCATCGATTTGCCGAAACGACGGGGTCTTGATAGAAAGCAAGGAGTGCCCGCAGAAATAATTTGATGGAGATATTCCGTTTTGTCGACATAGACATAATCGCCTGTGACCAATTTTTCAAAGTCTTGAATGCCAACAGGTAATTTAGTGGGCGACATGTCTATTCTCCGGGGGAATCTGACGCAGATTGTAATGCATAGGATAGTTGTTAGGAAGGCTTTATCTGATAAGGCCGCGGTGTTATTAACCAGAGTTGCGATTAACGCTGTCATTGGCAAGCCGGATCATGTATAATTTACGACCTTTATTTTGTAACTTGGAGAAAACCCATGGCGATTGAAC
This sequence comes from Pseudomonadota bacterium, assembly GCA_030625525.1. Lineage (GTDB taxonomy): Bacteria > Pseudomonadota > Gammaproteobacteria > DAOUQR01 > DAOUQR01 > DAOUQR01. The sequence continues at coordinate 5,422 of DAOUQR010000004.1, forward strand.
GTACCTTATCTATAGTTAAACCGGACGCAGTTGGTAAACGCGTGATTGGAAAAATCTTAAGCCGTTTTGAAGACAATGACTTGCAAGTTGTTGCTGCAAAACTTGTTCACTTAAGCAAAGTGCAAGCTGAGCAATTTTATGCGGTTCATAGTGAACGTCCTTTTTATAATGATCTTGTGAACTTCATGATCTCGGGTCCTGTGATGATCCAAGTGATTGAAGGTGACAATGCGATTACTAAAAACCGTGATTTAATGGGTGCGACTAATCCTTCTGAAGCGGCTGCCGGTACTATCCGTGCTGATTTCGCAAGCAGTATTGATGAAAATGCTGTTCACGGATCTGATGCAGCTGAAACGGCTGAACAAGAAATTGCCTTTTTCTTTAAACCGGAAGAAATCTGCGAATACACTCGATAAATTCGAGTAAATCATTGGATTCCGGGCAATGCGTTGCGCTGTCCGGAATCGCTTAATTAAATCCGAGCTTTATGACTAAAATTAATCTGCTGAATTTTGATCTCAAACACATGCGCCAATTTTTCACGGATATTGGTGAGGCACCGTATCGTGCTCAGCAATTGTTGAAGTGGATTCATTTTTACGGCGTGACTGACTTCGAGCAGATGACCAATCTTAGCAAAGCCTTGCGACAACGCTTGCAAGAAACTGCTGAGATCGTCGCCCCCGAGATTATTCTGGATCAACCTTCTTCAGATGGTACCCACAAATGGTTGATGCAATTAAATTGCAGCAATCGAATTGAGACCGTTTATATTCCTGAAGCGACTCGCGGCACATTGTGTGTTTCCTCTCAAGTGGGGTGTTCACTCAATTGCTCATTTTGCTCCACGGGTAAACAAGGCTTTAATCGTGATCTGACGGCAGCTGAAATCATTGGTCAAGTCTGGGCGGCTGTCCGTACTTTATCGAAAGAAGAAGGGCATCATGATCGTCACATCACGAATGTGGTGATGATGGGCATGGGTGAGCCATTGATGAATTACGATAATGTGCTAGCCGCAATGAATATCATGCTTGATGATCATGCTTATGGTTTAGCGAAACGACGTGTGACCTTGAGTACCTCTGGATTGATTCCACAAATGCAACGTTTATCCAAAGAAAGTCCTGTTTCACTGGCTGTGTCACTGCACGCACCTAACGATGAGCTGCGTAACGAGTTGGTCCCCATCAATAAAAAATACCCTATCAAAGATTTAATGGCGACTTGCAAAGCTTATTTCAAAGATGAGCCTCGCCGCAAAGTGATGTTTGAATACATCATGCTGGAAGACGTCAATGACCGACCACAGCATGCTAAACAACTCGTGCGGATCTTGGAAGGCGTTCCCGCTAAAGTTAATTTAATTCCTTTCAATCCATTCCCCGGCGCACCATATAAACGTTCTAGCGCAGAACGAATTGACGCATTTCGCAATATTCTAATAGCATCCGGCATCCACGCAACGACCCGCAAAACACGCGGTGATGATATTGATGCGGCCTGCGGCCAACTAGTGGGTGCCGTAGCCGATAGAACCAAACGCTCTGTTCGGTGGTTGAAAAAAATCACAACGGAATCTAGTGAAAATCTCTAACAATATTGCTGTTACATATTTTTAAAATACACGTATAATTTTTCACGGGTACTGACATGTACTTTTTTTCCTGTTACGCGTAATTGTTCCTGAGCGACCTCTCTATTATTGATATATAAATTGATTAATCGCAGCAAATTGTGATCGTGTGACAAGCGCTTCTCAATTTTAAACACACTTAATTCTGGAATATTGAAATAGTTAGCTACATCCCAACGTGTTAGCGAAAGGTCTTTTCTAAATTGTTTTAATTCTTCAACTACGTCACCTACCTGTTTATAGACGGGTTCATAGACGAAAGTAGAAGGGCCGCGGCGTCCAATCGTTGTTAAAAGTCTGATCGGATTTTTTTCATTAACCGAAATTCCCTGGGAGCGACAGTAGTCTGGGTAAGCTGGATTCTGTTTATCAGGAATACGATCTTTGAATGATGCAAACAGTTCGCCTGGCTGACTAACGTGTTCAGCTTTAATCGTTGATAACTCGGGCCCTACTTCAATCGCAAATTTTTTTTTCAAATAATTAAATACATATTTAAAGTTGAAACGTTTTGTCTCAAGATCGTAGCTTAATACCCCGACTAAAATACGCCTTTTGGGACCTTCATGATAAATTTCGAGTGAATGTTCATCGCGTTCATAATGCATTTTGATACTCCTTTATGCGTGATTTGATCAGTCGTAATAAGGCTTTTTTCATTAAAGTAGAGCAGGTGCTTTCCATGATATGACGCTTAATGAGTGGAATATTAATTTTTGATACGAACTCTGAAACATTCTCCCGATAGCCGAGACGAATAAATTCTACGGCATAATCTTTGGCCGAAGGCTCGATAGATATTTTCGTTGTAATTTTTCCGCACGGATTGAAACTGGCTTTTAGCCAGTCGCCATATTCTAAACCCAGAACGGAAACATTATCATACGAGGGTGCTAGTAATTTATCGCGAGGTGTGACAATAAATCCTAAATTACGCCCGTGTCTGTCATGATTACCAATTAATGCATCGAATAGACAGATCCGGATAAAGGCATACACATCCGTACTCCGATTTGTTTGTTGATGGATCACCTTAATGATGTTTTCGCATGCATAGTCTTTTTCGCTGCTTAGAAAATGGTAGAGATGCTGTAATGATGTGGCTTGTTTTTTTGAACTGATAAAATTTTTACTTACGAACGTGCGTTGTCCGTATAATTCAATAAGGTAAAAATCGGGTACAGAGATCCCTAAGGTACGAGCAATTTGATTGGATACATATTCAACATCAGGTAACTCGGGCGCCTCTTCTTGTTGTACTTTTAAAATATAATCGTGTTTACCTAATTTTGCTGAATATTTTCTAAACTTTCCTTGAAAAAAACTCGAATTCCAGGCTTCAATAGGATTGTTTGAGCCTGCAGCTGTAAAGCTATCACTATTCAATCGTTGTAGGTGTAAAAATTCCGTGTTTGGCTCAACATCAAACCACTCTTCAAAACACTGGGAATGTAATCCAAATTGATAATCACGTTTATTTAGCTTTTTGTTGCATTTGAAGCAAATCATAAATAGGTGCCTATTTATAGTATCTGTAGATATTATTATAGCATTTACATCTATAAATATCAATCTAATGAGGGTATCTATAGATGGTATCGGTATAGGAGTGTTCTTGATCCATGGTTCGACCGAGCCAAACACCCTCGTTTTTACCTCTAGTCGGCCAAGTGTAGGTGCTAAATTTTGGCCGACCAGCTATTTTTATTCTTGTTGTCGGCCAGGGTTTTTGCTGTGATTTTAATTTATTGGAAAAAATAGTAGAGAAAATATGCCCTTAACCGCCTTAAGCATCATTACGTAAGCATTATTGAATTTCTTGCGAAAAAACGTTTTGCTAATCGTAATGAAATTGCTGCACATATCGGTATAAAAGCGGGGGGCACACTCTCTACGTTGCTTGAAGATTTGGAGCAATGTGGATTTATTGGCCTGTACACATCTGTTCATCATACAATTGCTGAGAGGCCCGCTAAATGCTTACACTTTCAGCAACAATCTGATAAACTCGGCGCTCAAATCAACCCTTAACTGACAAGAGGTGTGCCGTGAACGGGATGTTAATTAAAATTGCTGTCATTGTTGTGACTTTGCTATCGCTAAGTGCTTGTGCGCAAAAGAAAACCATGACGGATTCTGGTGAAGTGGGGCGTCAGAAAAACAACAAAGTCGCTGCAAAATATAACGTTAAATTAGGTCTAGCCTATCTGCAACAAGGTGATGTTTATCGATCCAAGCGCAAGTTATTAACCGCGCTACATCAAGATCCTAAATCGCCGACGGTTAACGATGCACTCGGGTATTACATGGAATTGACCGGCAGTTTAAAATCTGCAGAAAACTATTACAAACACGCGATGATCCTAGCGCCCGGTAAAGGCGCACAGCTTAACAATTATGGAACCTATCTCTGTCGACAAAAACGTTATAACGAATCTATAGGTTATTTCGTTAGGGCGACTCAAGACCCTAATTTTATTGATTCTGCAGGTGCATTTGAAAATGCGGGTTTATGTTCAATGGCTATTCCTGATGTCGCTACAGCAAAAAAATATTTTGATAGGGCGCTCAAGCAAGATCCTCGACGTCAAACCTCTTTGATTGAAATGGCTCAAATCGGTGTTAAACAAAAGCATTATAAATACGCCAATCGTTTTTTGAAGGCGTATGAAAAAGTCGGGCCAACTACGGCAGAGTCATCGTATCTCGGTTATCAAATTGCAAACGCAACGCACCAAGTACCACAGACTTTTAAATATGAAAACACACTGCGTAGTCAGTTTGCCGATTCGAGCCAATATAAGCAATTACAAACATCAGCGATTGGATAAAGGGTGGAATCAATGAGTAAAGACAAGCAACACTCAGCAGAACAAACAGCATCGGCGATTGTGCTCGGTCCAGGTAGTCGTTTACGCATGGCGCGTGAAGAATTAGGCCTTAGCCAACTGGATATCGCGCATCGCATGCATTTGCGTAAACAGATCATCGCCGATATTGAAGATGATAATTATAGCGGTATGCCCAAGCTGGTTTTTGTTCGCGGCTATTTGCGTGCTTACGCTAATTTAGTGGATGTAGCGGGAAATGAAATTATTGATTCTTTTAATCAAATTGGTTTGAGAGAAACCCCTACGGATAGGCCTACGAGAACACTTAATCGTTCTATGCCGCTCAAGCATGACAGTCCGGTACGTTGGTTAAGCTATTTAATTGTTATCGGTTTTATCGGACTCGGTGGTGTTTGGTGGTATTCGCATTCTCAGTCTAGCGAAGTGATGCAATCGAATGTGTTTACTCAGCCTAATGTTGAAATGGCACCGATTGCGCAACCCGCGATCAAAGCATTGCAGCAAACGGTTGTTCCGATAACCGAACCACAACAACAACCGCTTGTCGCAACCCCCGCGCCACCTGTAACACAAACGACGACACAAACCCCCGGACAGTCACTACCCTTAAATCAAAGCTTACCGGCTACTTCACAAACAGTGGATACATCGTCTGATGACATGCCTAGCAGCGGCGATAGTGATGTAGACTCCGTTGTTTCTTCAGGTGGTGTTGCTGCCGCTGCGGTTGCAGGTGCCGCCGTCGTAAAGAAAAAGCCAAAACGCCGAGTGCGTCGTCGTAGTCGACGACGTCGTCGTACGACAGCGGCTCAACGTCGTCGTCGTAATCGAAATAATTATCGGCGCTATTAATCGGAGGTTGTTGTAGTCGTGAGTCAAAAGTTACAAGCCGTTCGAGGTATGAATGATGTATTGCCAAGCCAAATAGCGGTTTGGCAATACTTAGAATCGCAGTTAATCAATCTTCTAAATAGCTACGCTTATCAAGAAATTCGTTTTCCTATTGTAGAAAGCACACAATTGTTTAAGCGTTCAATTGGTGAAGTCACTGATATTGTCGAAAAAGAAATGTATACCTTCGACGATCGTAATGGCGATAGCCTAACTTTGCGACCCGAAGGAACAGCCGCTTGTATACGCGCGGCCATTCAGCACGGCTTATTGCCAAATTTACAACAACGCTTGTGGTATATGGGGCCGATGTTTCGACATGAGCGCCCACAAAAAGGTCGTTACCGCCAATTTTATCAACTCGGTGTTGAAACTCTCGGCATGCCAGGGCCGGATATCGATGCAGAATTAATTTTACTCACCGCACGCTTTTGGCATACCTTAGGTCTGAGCACTCATTTAGAATTACAATTAAATTCACTGGGCACACCGGCAAGCCGTGAAGTTTACCGCAAGGCATTAGTCGCTTATTTTGAAGCCAATCAAGCGGATTTAGATGAGGATAGCCAACGCCGTTTGAGCTCAAATCCGATGCGTATATTGGACAGCAAAAATCCAGATATGAAAGCGCTGATAACCCAAGCGCCAAGCTTGATTGATTACCTCGATGAATCATCGAAACAACATTTCGACCAGCTACTGGCCTTACTTGATAAAGCCGGCATTGTTTATACTGTGAATCCACGACTTGTTCGCGGACTCGATTATTACACACACACGGTATTTGAATGGGTAACGAGTGAGCTAGGCGCGCAAGGTACGGTATGCGCGGGTGGTCGTTTTGATGGTTTGGTTGAACAACTGGGCGGTCGCGCCACACCCGCGAGTGGTTTTGCGATGGGATTAGAGCGCTTGGTCTTGTTACATCAACAGGTCCATGGCGATTATCAAGCTGAGTCGATCCATGCTTACTTAATTACGGTGGGGGACGCTGCGCAGTTAGAAGGCTTAGCGTTTGCAGAAAAACTTAGAAATGAAATACCGAGCTTACGTCTACAGACCCATTGTGGTGGCGGTAGCTTTAAATCGCAGTTTAAAAAAGCAGATAAATCACAGGCGACATTAGCCTTGATCATGGGTGATGATGAGATTGCAAATCATCAAATAGGTGTGAAATTTTTACGAGAAGACAAAGCACAACAGACTTTGGCGTGGCAAGCTTTACCAGAGTTTTTACAACATTATTTTCGGTTCTAGGAGCGAGCACATGAGTACGTATTTAACGGAAGAAGAACAAATCGAAGAGATTAAAAAGTGGTGGAAAAATTGGGGCAACTTTATTTTAACCGCCATTGCACTGTGTATTTTGGCGATCACAGGTTACCACTGGTGGCAACAGCGCAATACACGTCTCACTGAAGCCGCATCGACGCAATACGTACAAATGATTTCAAACGTGAGCAATAAAGATAGTAGTGTGGCGACGGCACATGCGAATAGCTTAATCAGCAATTTTTCAAATACACCTTATGCGTCAGTCGCACATTTATTGTTGGCTAAACAAGCGGTTGATAGTGATAAATTAGATCTTGCTACAAAACAATTACAGACCGTTGTGAAAACCTCAACAGCTCCTTTATTTAAGCAATTAGCACGTATTCGACTTGCGCGTATTTTGAATGCACAAAAACATTATACGCAAGCCATTGATGTGTTAAAAACAGTGGATGATAAAAGTTTTCAATCATTAATTGCCGAAGTTTTAGGCGACACCTACCTAGCGCAAGGCAAAAAACAACAAGCGCGTGCACAGTATAAAATCGCTTTAGATACTTTACCAAAAGGCGGAGCAATGAATCGTCCTTTGTTAGAGATGAAATACAATGATACAGCAACAATTTAACGATAGATTTAAGGATTTATAATGAAAAAAGTAGGGTTGTTACTCTTAATAAGTGTGTTTGCTTTAAGCGGCTGTGCACAATTTAAAAAATATGCGGGCTTAACGGACGAGAATGTTCCACATAAACTTGCCACACTCAAACCGATTAAAACAAAGCTTGTAGTAAAAAAAGTATGGCTTGCACGTCCAAGTAATGGTTCGCGTAATCTTGCCGCTAATTTAATGCCAGCGGTTTCTGGCAATACGATTGTCAATGCGGGTTATAACGGCAAGGTTGTTGCAATGGATCGCATCAGTGGCAAAACCTTATGGACCACACATGTTAATCATCAAATCAGTGGTGGGCCTAGCGTTAATGTACAGTTAGTTGTGCTCACAACCAATGATGCCAAAGTGATTGCACTGGATGCAAAAACAGGCAAAAAGCTGTGGCAAAAAACAATTTCAAATGAATCATTGGCGGCTCCCGCAATCGGCGAAAATAAAGTGATTGTCAAAGCCTTAGATGGTCATGTTTATGCATTTAATGCTGCAGATGGTCAACAACAATGGTTGTATCGTCATGAAGAACCCAATATGGTTTTACGTGAAAGCAGCGCGCCAGTTATTCACGGTAAGCGTGTGATCGTTGGATTCGCTGATGGCACGCTCACTAGTTTGTCATTACAACAAGGCAATGTTCAGTGGGAACAACTTTTCACGTCAAACAATGGTGCGAACCTGGTTTCACAAATGTCAGACATTGATACTACTCCGTTGGTTGATGGGCAGACGATTTTTGTCGCGAATTATCATGGCCATGTGGCTGCGTTAAATTTACAAAATGGTAAAATTCGCTGGCGTCATAAAGTGTCATCTTACAATAATATTGCTTTGGATAATCGCCGTGTCTATGTGACCGATTCAGCGGGTCAAGTTTGGGCGTTTAATA
>DAOUQR010000232.1 GCA_030625525.1 Pseudomonadota bacterium
CGCTGCGCTCTCTGCATGCGCGGCTGTGATTTATGTGATTGCGTGGTTAAAACGTTTCCTGTTTGCAAACAGGACATTATTTTTCAGTTTATAAATAATCTCGATTATATCTTTCGAGAGTAGCGGCAATGACTGGGTCAATTTGGAGTGGAATATACAGGTCCTAATCAAGATCAGAATTAATCGGGCAAAATATTTTTTCTTTTTCCCGAATTGTGGCGGGCTTGCAGTTCAGCGTCATTGTATAGATCTGTCGTGGCACTCGTGGTGTGGCCAGCATCGTCTCTAACATGCACCATAGGGCGGCCACGCTTGTTTAAGTCATCCGAAATTCCAGTATGGCGCAACCAATGAACGGTTGCATTAGATAAGGCTTTGGCTTCGTCAATAAAACCTTCTTTGACCATGGCGGCTATTGCGTTATCAAAACACTCTTGCACGAGCACACGGATCTGGCGAGTGCTTTCAAGGCCGCCTTGCCCAATAAGCTTATGGATCAACGGTGTGGACTCATTAGGCAAGGGTAGAGTGGAGGTCAATCCACGGTGATGTCGATACCTTGCTAATGCTTTAAGCATCGCCTCACTGACGGTTATATCGCGTTCTTTATTGCCCTTCCCGACCGTCTTAAACCACCAGTTCTCCTGGCTGTCTTGATAAAAATGGCCCATCTGGGGTTTCCAGCGTGGCGTTGTTGTGAGTTCTGATACGCGCAAGTACATGAGATATAGCGCCGACATAACAAATAGAGTGCGTTCATGTTTGTCATGATCATTGTCAGCCATATTCTGTGCTGCTTCAATGACAAATTCCCATTGCAGGCTGGTAAGCCGGCGAATTTGGCGTTTGCTTTGTTGTTTACGGATAAATTTGCTTTTTTGGCGAATTTGGCCAATGGGGTTGATCTCATTTATCCCTTCACGAATAAGGTAGTTATAAAAGCTGCTTACTGAGATAAAAAGCGATTGCAACGCCTTTTGCGAGAATTGGTAATCGACTATTTCAGACTTGGCAGCACTTTTGATAGCAGCCTTCTTAGTGGCGGCGACAAAGAGACGCCAGTCTGGGTTAGGGGTGCGTTCACTACCACGATTGATAAAGCGAGCGACTTTTTTGGTGCCAATCCACGCTTTGGGTGGGGATTGACAAAAGGCGATATACGCTTCGATATCAGGGTAACGTAGCTCTAACAGTGATTGACCTGAAACAAACCACGACCACTGAGCTAATCGTTCAGCTTCACGGCGATACGCTGTATAGGTGTCACGGCTGCCTGTATATTGAAGCAAAAAATCTTTTAAGATTTGAAAGTCGTGATTGGCAAAGGGTAAGGCGATGGACTCTGGTAGTTGCTGCGCGGCAAGCTTGTCTTGAGTGTCAAACAACGCAGTAGGGTGTGCTTGTTTTTTCGATATCATTGATGCTGCCTGCTACTCATCGTCTGATTTCGAACGAAAGCGCTCAATAACTGCTTCGTATTCCCGGCTGACCTCTTTTTTTAATTCATCTACAGTTGGGAGATGCAATTGATATTTTCTGGCAAAAATCTGTTTATTATCTTTAGGCAATGTATATTTTACAATGGCATCGTTTTCTTTAGCGCAAAGCACCAGTCCGATCGTTGGGTTATCATCTTCTTGCTTAATATCTCTGTCAAAATAATTAACGTACATCATCATTTAACCCAAATCGCCATGTTTTAGCTTAGATATTTTTAAATCAATAATGCAGTAGGCATTTAGAATAGTATGGTAAAAAACCAAGTCTGGCCTAAAGTATTCCCCATCCATGGTGATTCTTTTTTGTCTGCTAACAAAAGCAAAACCACGACCCATTTCAAGAAGAAATTTCTGTAAGTTTTGGATGATACCTGATTCAAGGTCGTTCTCAGTATAACTATGATGGTCTTTATAACCAAGAAAATCTAATATGACCGGACTTTTAAGTGCATCTTCCGGTTTTTCTATAATTTGACCATTATTAGCTAATTGTAAAACACCAGCCTCATCGCGACTTGCCGCTAAGCGCTCATATAAAAAACTATGCATTTGTCGTTTGAGCTGAGATACTGGCCAATGATTTTTTGCAGCCTCAATTTCGTAGAATTTTCTAACCTCCTCGCGAGTTTCAGTCATCAAGGTCCGATAGTGTGACCAGCCTAAATTTACATCAAAATCAATGAGTTCCAATTCATCACACGGCGTGTGGCGAATTCGATCTTTATAGATTTGGTAGAATTGGCGCATATATCGGAGATTGGTTGTACTAAAGCCTTTTTCAAATGCTTGGTTTAGTCGAGCAGATAATGAATCTATTAAGGATGTACCGTAATTAGCGCGATCGCTACCTTTTTGCTCAGTCTCAACAATTAAGCGGCCTATTTTCCAGTATGCGATGATTTGCTGATGGTTAACAGCCTTCAAAACTTTCTGGCGAGCTTTCTCTATGTAGCCAATGGCAGTGTGGCAAATGTTATCAAACTCAGGGTTTGAGTTTTTCTTTGGATCTTCCAGTTTTTTACTCACATGGCCTCCATATCTTTTTAGTGTGGCTAGGATCTCCAACAGCCCGTTAGAGAATTAGGGCAGTATATCACACCAACCCGAATATTCCAGTATTCTGTAATACTGGAATATTTATTGAGGCTTACCAGTCTAAAAGTCAGATCTTTTGCCTCAGGATGACAGCAAGATAATGTCATCATGATTAAATTTAATTTCTTTAGTACATTCCCTGCCTTGAACCTTCTCAAGGTTATCCCGATCCATAATCTGAGCGGTTACAATTCTACATTCATTATCTGGCTCAAAAATTTTTTCTTTTAACAAAGGAATAACGGCGGACAGCCAGGTAAATAAATGGTTCACATTATTTTGGCAGCCTGAGCACTGCTCGTGTAAATCAATCATCTCTGATATTATTTTTCTCTGCTCTTTCTTTTTATATTTCACTCGCGCTAGGAAAGGATCACTTTCGTTATTTTTAAATTTATTTAGATAATTATTTTTGAATCCCAAGCAATATTCCCCATACTCTT
>DAOUQR010000275.1 GCA_030625525.1 Pseudomonadota bacterium
ATCTGAATGATAGGTTAGCGCTAATTTAATATAAGAATACCCCGCGGCTAACGCAATGAGTCCTGCAATAAGAAACGCTAGGGGTGCCGCATGCCCGCTGATATCTACAGCGAGACCTAACACAGAAAAAATACCACCACCGATCATGCCACCAATTCCGATAGCAACGAGCTCTTTTAAACCGAAAAATTCTGATTGCTCACTCATAATGTCCACTCTTTGTTATCGTTTAACCCACATGGTTCTACATCCTTTGAGATTGGGCTAATTATATTTCGTGAGAACAAACAATAGTACGTCGAGCGGATGATCTGCTTGGATACGACCTATCGCTTTTGTCTCTTGCTGTACTTTAAACTGATTTTGTTTGGCGAGCTCATGAATGTATTGTGAGCTGTGTGAAAAGCGAGCGTTGTGTTGTAGCACGTATGGGTATTGATCTGTGATCTCTATTGAAAAAATAAAAGTATCCCAGTCCGTACTTTTTAATTCTTTAAATAACGTTGATAAGTCACCGATATAACCAAGAACATCGGCGGCGATGATTAAATCATAATGCTGCTGATTAGTTTGTAAAAAAACATCTATCGATTGTTCGTAAAGGTCGCGGTAAATGTTTTTATCTTTTGCTATCTTCAACATGTTCTTTGATAGATCAACACCATCAATGGCTTTTGCGTAAGGTAAAAATTCTTTGCCAGATAAGCCGGTCCCACAACCCAAATCTAATATATCTAAACTTTTATCGGATGCAGATAAAGTAACAACTTGCTTTAGCGCTTCCAATAATAATTGTGGAACTTGATACTGCAGACGCTCTTTCAGGTGCTGCTCAAACTGAACGGCGTAGTTATCAAATAAATTTTTAACATACGCATCTGGAGCGTGAGTAAATTCACCCTCACCTTGCATGGATGCCAACATATATTTAACCGCGTCATTATCAGGCTGGATGCTCAAAACATGTTTAAAATAATCCAGCGCTTGTTGTCGCTGCTCTAAACGCACATAGATAGCGCCTAAATTTATTAAGCTATCCACATGCTTTGGATCTAGCGTTAACACCGTTTCATAATGTTTAATTGCTTCGGGCAATTTCCCCAGGGCCATCAACGCAACACCCATATTAAATTGAGCGTCAATATTTTTCGGCTGCAATTTGATAAGTTCATAATAGTGGCTCAATGCATTTTCATGACGCTGGTAATGCATAAATGTTGAGGCTATATTACTGCGCGCATCGACATTGTTATTATCTAACGCCAGCGCTTGCGTAAAATATTCAATGGCTTGTTGTGACTGATCCGTTTTTAAGGCAATGACACCTAAGTTGTTGAGTGTGTCGATATGTTCTGGATCATGACTTAAAACTATTTCATACTGTTTCTTTGCCATCTCAAGCTCACCCAACTGCAAACACGCATTCGCCAGCTGGTAATGATCACCCATTGCATGGGGATTTAATTGCAGCACATTATTAAATTGTTTTTTTGCTGCTTGTAGGTTTTCTTGTTTTAAAAATAATAAACCTAGATTGTGGTGCGCCTGTTCGTAATCCGGTTTGATTTTCACGGCATTAGCGTATGCTTTGATCGCCTTATTAAATTCACCCAACTGATGATATAAGCCACCTAAATTATTATAAGCTTCGGCGTAGTTTTTATTTAAGTGGATCGCTTGTTGGTAATAATTTTCTGCCGTTTGAAAATCGTGTGTGGCTTTGTATGCATTACCAAGATGGTTATGATAAAGCGGGTTATCCGGATTAATTTCGATCGCTTGTTTAATATAATCAATCGATTTTTTATAATCACCACTTTGAGCTAACAACATGCCATATAAATGATTTAAATCCGCATGGTCACTGTGCTGGATCAGTAACTGTTGGTAAATTTCACCTGCGCGCGTTAACTCACCTTGCTGATGTAACTCAACCGCGCGCTTATATAAAGAATCAAAATCATAAATACTCATGGGTGTTAACTTCATGGTAAAGCTTGGCTAATGCCTGGCCGCGATGACTCAATTGATTTTTAATGATGGGATCTAATTCCGCAGCCGTACAATTTTGGCTTGGAACATAAAACACAGGGTCATAACCAAAGCCACTCACACCGCGAGGTTCAAACATAATGCGTCCTTCCCATGTGCCATGACAGAGGATCGGCGTTGGATCATTTTCAAAACGCATTAACACTAATAAACAATGAAAACGTGCCGTGCGTTTTTCTTCGGGAACACCCTGCAATTCATTCAGTAATTTACGATTATTATCTTCGGATTTAGCACCGAGGCCTGCAAAACGTGCTGAATAAATACCGGGGCGCCCTTCCAATACATCAACTTCCAAACCTGAGTCATCAGCCAATGCCGGTGAACCCGTGATCTTGGCGGCATGACGCGCTTTGATGATCGCATTTTCAACAAAGGTTAAACCCGTCTCGTCAACATCTGAAACATTAAATTCGCGCTGCGGAATCACATTGATTGAATCCGCAAGCAATTCTTGGATCTCTTTTAGTTTTCCGGGATTACTGGATGCAAATACGATGTCTTTCATTATTTATCCAGAAGTTTTTTAAACGTTTGCATTAATTCCATTGG
>DAOUQR010000228.1 GCA_030625525.1 Pseudomonadota bacterium
CCACGCTTTCTTCCTGAGCTGGCGGAGCTTCTAGCGGCTTATCATCAGCATCTTGTTGTTGCTGAGCTTCCTGCGCCTCTAATTGGTCCTCGGCCTCAGTTTCAGATTGCTGAGTTTCTTGCTTCCCGCTCTCACTATCACTATCAGCGCCGGCGGCCTCATGCCCTTCATCTTTCGATTCCGGTTGCCCAGGTATCTCTGACTCAGGTTTATCTTTATCGTTGTTTTCATCATTCATACTTGAATAATAGCGGATTTTTCCAAGATGTAAAACGAGACTGGAAATAAAGCTGGGGGGGGCCCCTAATTAACGGGTCAGATTTATATTATTTAAAGATCGTAACCGCCATTACGGTAATGTCGGTTACGATAATAATGAGCTCACGCCGTATACATTTCCGTTAAGGTCGGCTCGCATTTCAGGCAGCGGCTGCCGCATTGTGGGGTTTTATTGGCTTTGCTGATCACGCCTTTGTTGATCCAGATATTTAGCATGGGGCGCAAGGCATCGGCTTGGACGCCGAAAGCTTGGGTTAGTTCAAATAAACTGACGGCGTGATGCTTTTGAATATAGGCTTTGAGATTAACTAAGATCATGACGCGGCCACTTCACATTGGGAGAGGTTCACTCGCGCTAACACGAAGGTCATGGCGCCCGTCATTAAAAGCAAACTGATAACCCAGCTGAGGCTCGAAACCGGATGCCAACTCAAGGTCGCTAATTGATAAAAAATCACCGACAAGGCGTAAGCCATGCCTAATGACCAAGCAACAGAAAATGCTGCCCAACGACGATTAAGTTCTTTGCTCACCGCTGCAACGGCTGAAATGCAGGGAACATACAACAACACAAACAATAAATACGCGAATGCAGCCGCTTGTGATCCAAAATGTTTATACATAATGCCATACACACCGTGATTAACAGTGTGATCCGGCGCGCTGGCTAAAATTGGATTACCTAAGGCACTGGGCAGCATGGATAAATTATTGGGAATAGACATCAACGCCGCTTTCATGCCCGCCCAAAAATGAAAGCTCACATACGTCGGATGCGCTAAATGCCCAACTTGGGTATATAAAGTGTTAAGCGTTGCCACGACGACTTCTTTCGCCAAAAATCCAGTGAGCAGCCCCACTGTCGCCGGCCAATTATTCTGGCTAATTCCCATGGGTTCAAAAATCGGTGTCATGAATTTGCCGATACCGGCCAGCAAGGAATTTTGATTCGCATCCGCTAAGCTTAAGTGACCCGTGACGGTGAATGCATTTAAGGCACCGATTAAAACACAAATCGGAACAATCAATTTACCTGCGCGTAATAAAAACCGTTTTAAGCGCGACCAGGTATCCATCATTAAAGCTCGAAACGTGGGTAAACGATACGGTGGTAACTCTAAAATAAACGGCGCGCTCACACCTCGCAATAATGTTTTACGCAAAACAAAGCCGGTTAATATCGCCATCGCAATGCCGATGAGATACAAAGCAAACACAACATTTTGTCCACCTACCGGAAAAAATGCAGCGGCAAAAACAGCAAAAATAGCTAAGCGTGCGCTGCATGACATAAACGGGGCCATTAAAATAGTAAGAATGCGATCACGTTGGTTTTCAAGTGTGCGCGCGGCCATGATTGAGGGGACGTTACAGCCAAAGCCTACGATTAAAGGCACAAATGATTTTCCCGGTAAACCCAATGCACGCATCACGCGATCCATTACAAAAGCTGCACGCGCCATATAACCGGAGGCTTCTAAAAACGCGAGCACTAAATACATGCCGCCGATCACAGGAATAAAGGTCAAGGTTGTATTTAAGCCCTTCCCTAAGCCACTCGCGATGATCGCAGTAAACCATGTTGGCGAACCTAAGGCATGTAAGCCTTGCGCCAATCCTTTTACAAAAATAGTGTCGGTACTGATATCAAAAAAATCTTGAAAGGCACCGCCCACATTGATGGCGAATAAAAACATAAAGTACATGACGGCAAAAAAAATGGGGATCCCTAAAAATCGATTGAGAACGACTCGGTCTAATTTTGCAGTAAAACCCTTCGGCTGTTTATGATTTTTAACACAAACATCTTGCACCAGGTTATGTACAAATTGGTAACGTGCATCGGCGATTAAAATATCGGTGTCATCTTCGCAGGCTTGTTGAACGCTTTCGACGATCGGCTTAGCTTGGCGGCAAAGTGCTGGTGAAATACCGCAATCATGTTCTAACAATCGTAGTGCAGTGAAACGATCAGTGAGCTGTTGTTCTAATTGTTCTAAGCCTTGTTGTAAGATCTGACCGTAATTCAGTTTCGCTTTAATGGGCTGTGCTTTTTGCTGAATAATCGCGGATTTTAAATCGATGATCCCCTCGCCCTTATGCGCAACGATAGGCACGACCGCACAGCCTAATTTTTTGGCTAACAGTTTATAATCAATCACCCAGCCACTTTGACTGGCTAAATCCATCATATTTAAGGCAATGATCACCGGCACACCCATTTCTGCTAATTGTGCCGTGAGGTATAAATTGCGTTCAAGATTACTGGCATCAACAACGTTGACGATCACGTCCGCCGTTTTTTTAAGAATATACTCACACGCGATGCGTTCATCAAATGAGGTTTTACATGCAGATACGAATGAATAGGTGCCCGGTAAGTCAATCACTTCAACCGGTGTTTGTTCATGAATAAATTGTCCGGATTTTTTTTCAACGGTCACACCCGGCCAGTTACCAACTTTCTGCTTAGCACCGGTGAGTGTATTAAATAAGGTGGTTTTACCGCTATTGGGATTGCCAACGAGTCCAACAGTTATGGAGCGCATACATCTTCCTGAATGATACGAATAACGCTCGCCTCACCTTGACGTAGGCACAAAGAAAATCCTCTAACTTGAATTTCTATCGGGTCACCTAAGGGTGCGCGACGTAAGACGGTAAAGGTCGTTCCACGGGTTAAACCGAGACTCATTAACTTATGACGATAGGCTTTATCGCAGGCTTCATAACCAACAACGGAGGCCTGCGCGCCGGCAGGTAAGTTTGAAAGTGTCATTGAC
>DAOUQR010000003.1 GCA_030625525.1 Pseudomonadota bacterium
CACTTGGCACAAAAAAGAATGACACCATCGTCGTCAAGGCAATTCCACCAACAAACGCAACCGCAAACGGCGGCCACATATCACCGGAGGTAAAAATCAAAGGCGCAAAACCAAACATAGTCGTTAAAGTCGTCGAAATAATATGGCGACTTGAATCATTCACAATAACGTCTGTCATTGCATCTGGATCAGCATGCTTACCACCTTCATCTCGGCGAATATCAGAAATAATAATAATGCCCGCATTGATAGCCACACCCACTAAGCCCATAATACTAATGATCGACGTAAAGCCAAATGGATAACCAAACAAGAATAAACTAAATAAACCTAAACCCACTGCTTGCAAACCAACCAACACAATAATCGCCATATAAGCAAATGAATTAAAAGTTAAGACTAAAATTGAAATCATTAGCCCTAATATAATGTTCACTTTAGCGAATAATTTTGTGACAGCCTGATCTCGCTCACTTTCTTCACCCCCATATTTAAGTCGATAACCAGGCGGCAGTTTATATTTTTTATCTTTTAGTTTTTGACGGAATTTATCTAATATTTGTTGTGGCAATATATCAACTTCAGGATAACCACTGATCATGTTGACCCGTTGTGAATCAATACGGTGAATATTGGTTAAAGCAGGCACGATGGTGATATTGGCAAAACTATCTAAGGGGATCCCAAATTCATGCTTTGATCCCGGTAGTGAACGAATATAATAATAATTATCTAATGTATCGAGCGACCGACGAAATTTGTTTTCTGCACGCAACCTAACGGGAATTTCTTCCGGCCCTTCAATCACTGTACCACTGATCACACCATCTAAAAATTGATTGAGATCACTCGCAATACTATTTAAATTGATATTCATTTGCTGCAACATATCTTCATCAGCATTGATACGTAACTTGGGCGCACCTCTAATCAATGTTGCACGTGTATGATTCACACCGGGTATGGATTGTAAAACTTGCCTTAACTCATTACCGATCGTGTGGAGTTTTTCTAAATTTGTGCCATACAATTCTATTTCAATCGGCGCTTCAAAAGGAGGGCCTTGCCACAATGGACGAACCAACACTTGTGCTTGCGGGAATTTTTTATCCAGCATTTTTTGCAACCGTGCAATGACCGGTTTTAATTGAGAAATTTTTTCTACATCAATAATGGCTTCGGCAAACCGGGGAACGCCATCATTTCGCGCAACTTTATTATAATAAAACACAGGGACACTACTACCTGTGAACCAGTACACACCGGTAATTTCAGCTTGTTTTTCTAATAACTCGGTCATTTCAATCGTGGTTTTATCTGTTTTATAAACCGATGTTTGCTGAGGCATAAATATTTGTATATAGAATTGGTTTCTATCCGCCCTTGGGAAAAACTGATTGGTCAACAACATAATGCTGAGCAAACCACACAAGGGGATCAGCATTGTTAATAAGGTCGCCCACACTTTATTTTTAAGAGCATAATTCAATAATTGTTTAAAACGGTCCGATAAGTGTTTTGTTTCAATACCGTGATCATACCAAGCATGTTTTTCATGGATCCCTTTAAAAAGATAAGCCGTTATTGTCGGTACGATAGTCAGCGATAAAATATACGATGAAATTAACGCAAATATCACACTCGCGGCGATCCCAATAACAAACTCACCAATCGGTCCACTGAGAAACACAATCGGAGAAAAAGCGAGAATCGTCGTTAATGTAGAGCTCAAGAGTGGTCGCCAATAAAAATCAATCACTCGACGAATCGCTTGCACCTGCGTAAGTCCCGCTAATAATTGATTCCGCATGCTCGAGACAATCACAATGGCGTTATCAACCACTAAGCCCAACGCAACAATTAATCCAATGATACTAATTTGATGGATTGGGATACCGACGACACTTAATCCAAAAATCGCCATCAACATGGCTAAAGGCAGTGTGATCGTGACGATGAATGCAGCTCGCCAACCCAAGGTAAATAATAAAATCAGCGCAACAAAAGTCACCCCCATCAACAAACTACCTTGCAAACTACTCAAACGTACATCGGTATAATTTTTTTGATTAAAAATGGTTTTCATGCCTAAATTTGCAGGCATATCCTGTTGAAAAACGGCCAAGGTCTTATCGACTTTGTTAGCCCAGGCATCGATTTTTTGATTGGGTAAAATTCTCACCGCAACCACAACGGCAGGTTTTTTACCCATTCGAACCAGCTGTCTAGGGGGATCTGCAAGCGTTCGATACACGCGTGCTATCTGATCAAGATGGATAACCTGCCCTTTGTCATCTGAAATAATAGGAATACGTTTAATGCGATCAAGACTTGTAAACTCGCCGGTAATTTCAATTAAAAAATCACGGTCTGGATGAACAATCCTCCCCGCTGGCAATTTGCTGTCAGCCGCCTGAATACGCCTTTGAATTTGAGTCATACTTAAACCCAAAGCACGTATTTGATTGGGATTAACTTCGATCAGAATCTCTTCTTGTGGCGAACCAAAAATTTTAACGTAGTCAGTTCCGCCAATTACCAATAATCGTTTCCGTAATTCGTCTGCATAGCGATTGATAATAGTGAATGGAAGTTTTGAACTTTTAGGGTAAATAGCAATTAATTGTGTGTAAGGATAACTGCGTTCATCATCAAGTGTCGGAGTGCCCACACCGCGTGGGAATTGTGTTTGTAATACGCGCATACGATTACGTAATTTACTCCACACGGGCTCAGGATCGGTCACTTCATCTTTTAATTCAACAGAAACAACTGAAATACCCGGTCGTGAACTTGAATTTAATTCTTTAATTTCTGAAATATCTTGTATGCGTTGTTCAATTCTTTCGGTAACTTGCGCCTCAACACGCTTAGCGGTGGCGCCGGAATAAGGCGTAATGATAATGGCAATTCGGTTGTTGATCACCGGATCTTCGAGACGGGGCAATGTTTTCAAAGCAGAATAACCTGCCAACAAGATCATCAACACAAACAGCACCAAGAGGCGATACTGCCGGTATAATAAAGTTTGCCACATTCCCGCCATGCTATTTATCCAACTGTAACATCACCTTTTGATTGGGTACGAATTTCTGCACACCATACCCGACTATTTTTTCATTATTTTTGAAATCGCCCGTGATAAATGCTTGCTTACCATCGGTAAATAAAACTTGCACGGCCAAGGGCGTCACTTTCCATAAATCCGTTTTTGTTTTGTTTAATGCATAAATTAACCAAGAGTTTCGCATACCCTGCACTAAAGCGCCTGCCGGTATCCATGCCCCGGGATCTTTAATGGTACGCTGCCACTTTAAACGAATAAGTTCACCACTGAATAATTTTGCATCTTCTTTAACAGAAAATATCATACGTACCGTTTGTGTTTGTCGTGACAAGACCGGTATGATTTTTTCAACACAGCCTTTGATTTTTTCATCTGCATTTAAAAGTTCGACGCATTTGCCAATAGGAAATTCAGAAATCATTTCTTCAGGTATGCCCATATGAACTTCATCAATGCGTGCTTGTTGGAGCTTCATTACGTTTTGTCCGGCTTGCACATACACGCCTAAATGCACAAATCGCTCGATGACACGCGCGTCATAGGGGGCGTGTAATACTGATTTTTTTAATTCAACGTCAATGAGTTCAATGGAGATTTGGGTGCGGCTGATGTTGGCTTCTAAGGTTTTTTCACGGGTGATGGTTTCATCATAAGCCTGTTGAGCCGTATGTTTTCGTTTAAGTAGACTGGACTGGCGCTGGCTATTTTTCTTAGCCAGTACTAACTCGACTTGGAGTCGCTTTAAATCAGCCTCTAATTCTTTACGGCGTTGCGCTAATCGCTGGGTATCAAGCGTGCCCATCACAGCATCTGCTTTCACTAAATCGCCATCATTAACCGTAAATTTGTCAATCAAACCCGCGCGCTCAAAGCTAATGTTAGAGACCCGCTCACCCACTGTTTTACCAATAAGCATGATCGAACGCGTATAGTTCGGCTGTATCTTCAAAGTAAACGGCTTCGCCTTCAATGTATTAGCGCTAACCATGCACGCCATGCTGGAGCAAAAAGCCAATATTATTATTTTTATGTATGAATATCGCATAGATTGATTATAGGTCAGTATTTACAAATAATCAGCAGCTTATCGAACTTTCTGCTAAACTTTAAGCAATTAATTAAACAAATGAGGCTCACATGAAAACAATCATAGCCATATCTTTTCTAATAGTGAGCACACTATCCCTTGCCACTAACACCCCACCCACTTATAGCAATTATCATAATAGTGAATTCAATTACGATCTCAGCTATCCCAAAAGCTGGTTTGACTTAGAAAAGAAATTTGATAAAACGAAAGGCTTTCAATTTGAAACAAAAAACAAAAGCGTCATTGTTTTAGTTTATGGCTCAAAAACCTACCCTGAAGTGAAGTTAGAAAAACTGTCCAATATGAAAGAATACTCCTTATATAAGCACATCGTGTTGCACCCTAAAAAATATGGCGTCTTAGAAATCTATTATTTGCCAAAAGAAAAACCTAAATGGGATCCCATTTTTAAGCAGATGATTAAATCGTTTCATTTTGTTGATGGTGTATAAGATTGACTTTTAAGGGGATTAAGCTATATTGCTGCAAAACTTTTATCCAGCAGGAACATCATCTCAATGAAAATATTACTCATTAAAATCTCTTCGATGGGTGATTTGATCCACACGCTTCCCGCATTAACAGACGCGGCAAATCAATTTGAGCAATTTGAAGTACATTGGGTCGCAGAAGAATCTTTTTTAGATGTGCCCAACTGGCATCAAAGTGTCACAAAAATTATTCCGATTGCACACCGACGTTGGAAAAAAAATTGGCTAGGTGCTTGGAGAAATGGTGAGTTGTCTGAGTTTTATAAAGCGATTCGACATGAGCATTACGATCTTGTGATTGACGCACAATCCAATTTAAAAAGTGCGATCAGTGCTCGCCTTGCGCGTGGGCATCGCGTCGGTGTTAACAAACAATCGGTTCATGAAAATGGTGCGCAGTGGTTTTATCAAACAAAACTGGATATTAATAAAAATCAACATGCTGTTGATCGCATGCGACAAATTTTTTCGAAAGCATTAAAGTATGAATTGCCTGAAACAACGGCTGATTATCAAATCGATTTAAGCCGACTGCCCAAGCCTGATGTTTATTTACCTGAAAATTTTATCTTACTTAATCACCATGCCAGTCGTGACTATAAATTGTGGCCAGAGACCTATTGGTTTGAACTGATAAACTATTTTAATCAAAACAATCTCGCGATTGTGCTGCCTTGGGGAAGTACTCAAGAACATCAACGTGCTAAACGTTTTGCTGAAAAAGCAGATAATGCGTTGGTTCTACCTGAGATGTCGTTATCAAATAAAGCCGCGGTGATTTCTCAAGCGAAGGCTGCTATCAGTTGTGATACGGGGTTGGGGCATTTAGCGGCAGCGTTAAATATTCCGAGTCTGAGTTTTTATGGGCCGACTGATCCTAAATTAGTTGGAACCATCGGACAAAAGCAAATTCATATGATCAGTGATTTTCCCTGCTCGCCCTGTAAAAGAAGTGCATGTCACTACGACGGTGAGTATCAATTATTTCCTGCATGCTTGGAGAGAATAAAGCCCAATGCTGTGATTGGGGCTCTCAAGACTATTTTGTGAGAAGGTTGGGGTCAGGCCTCAGGCCTGACCCCAGTTAGATATGTTACTGACTGCGGCTTGCGCGCTTGCGATCAATTTCTTTCAAATATCTTTTACGGATCCGAATCGCGTCCGGTGTTATTTCAACGAGTTCATCTGCGTTGATCCATTCGAGAGCCTGTTCGAGAGAATATTTCAGGCGAGGTGTTAAAACGATGTTTTCATCCGTACCTGACGCACGAACATTGGTTAGCTGTTTTCCTTTTAACACATTCACGACTAAATCATTTTCACGTGTATGAAAACCAACAACCATACCCTCATACACTTGAGTTTGTGGACCAATTAATAAACTACCGCGTTCTTGCAAATTAAATAATGCGAAGCCCAATGCTTTACCCGTATCTTTAGCAATCAAAGCACCACGGCCACGACCGCGAAAGCTCACATCAATTTTAGGCGCGTAATGATCAAATACACTATTAAACAAGCCTGTGCCTGATGTCATCGTACTAAACTCGGTATTAAAACCAATCAAACCCCGGGCTGGCACGATATATTCTAAACGCACACGCCCTTTTCCATCGGGTACCATATCCTTTAACTCACCACGGCAAGAACCGATTTTTTCCATAACCGAACCTTGGTGCAGCTCTTCAATATCAATGGTAACCCATTCATAGGGTTCACACTTTTGACCATCAATTTCTTTGATAATCACTTCGGGACGAGACACGGCTAATTCGTAACCTTCACGACGCATCGTTTCAATTAAAATCGATAAATGTAACTCACCACGACCCGAAACTTTAAATTTTTCTGGGCTTTCTGTGTCTTCAACACGTAAGGCAACATTGTGTAATAATTCACGATCCAAGCGTTCGCGCAACTGGCGTGATGTCACGTACTTACCTGATTGACCGGCGAACGGCGAGTCGTTGACTTGGAATGTCATCCGTACTGTTGGCTCATCAACCGTCAGAGGCGGTAAGGCTTCAACATTTTTTGGATCACAGATCGTATCTGAAATATGTAGCTTCTCGATACCCGCCACACAAATAATATCACCGGCAGAAGCTTCTTCTATGTCATAACGCTCTAAGCCTAAATGGCCTAATAACTGAGTAATTTTACCCTGACGTTGTTTCCCATCATTATCAATAATAGTCACGGGCATATTGCGCTTAACAGTTCCGCGTTGAATACGTCCTATACCAATCGTGCCCACGTAACTTGAGTAATCTAAACTTGAAATTTGTAATTGTAATGGGCCATCGATATCCACCTGAGGGGGTTTCACGGATTTAATCACCGTATCAAATAAAGGACCCATATCAACAGATTCATCTTCAAGATGGATTTTGGCATAACCTTGCAGCGCGGAGGCATAGATCACAGGAAAATCAAGCTGCTCATCAGTCGCGCCTAATCTATCAAACAACTCAAAAACTTGATCAATGACCCAATGTGGGCGCGCACTATCACGATCGATTTTATTCACGACGACAATGGGATTTAAACCTTTGGCAAACGCTTTTTGAGTCACAAAACGCGTCTGTGGCATGGGACCATCAACAGCATCCACCAGCAATAACACGGAATCCACCATCGATAAAATACGTTCGACTTCCCCACCGAAATCAGCATGTCCGGGCGTATCAACAATATTAATGCGATAGCCGTCCCGATCGATGGCTGTATTTTTAGAAAGAATGGTAATGCCGCGTTCTTTTTCTAATGGATTCGAATCTAGGACACGTTCAATCTTCCCAGCTCGGTCACCCAAGGTACCTGACTGCTGCAGTAATTGATCCACTAAGGTGGTTTTACCATGATCGACATGGGCGATAATCGCAATGTTTCGTAATTTATCTGACATACTTCTCTTTCAGCTCATAAAATAAAGTCGACCATTTTACCATAAATTATCTTTCCTATGTTGACTTTTATGACTAATTTTCACACCATGGCAAGATTACTTTCATGATGAGGTCACAAATGTCTTCTGAACAGGCGTTTCACAAACATTTTAATCTATCTCAAGAACTCGCTATTGCACGAACATCTCTCGGTAATGTCCGCACCTATTTGGCAACCATTCGAACGTCAATTGCGCTATTAGGCTTAGGAGCAGGTTTTTGGAAATTGTTTACTCACGGGTTTTTCCATACTCTAGGCTTAGGGGCACTGGCCATATCGATACTAGTTTTTATATACGGCACCTTAAGTTATAAAATGTATAAAGCATTCATTGATAGAATATCCGTGCAGCACGATCATCTGCAACAATATTATCTGGACGATAATAAAACCGGCTCGAGCGGTAGTTAGTATGTATTGCTTCAGGTAGAATATCCACCATATATTATAGTCAGGCGGTTAAAGATTTCACATGCATAAAAATCAGTTTAAATTATTAACAAAGCGTCGGTTTTTACCTTTATTCATCACCCAATTTCTTGAAGCGTTTAACGACACCGCATTCAAAAATGCCATGGTGATGTTGATAACCTATCGATTGGTGACCAGTACTTCCAAACAAGGCATTTTAATTGCCATTGCCAGCGGGTTATTTATCCTGCCGTTTTTTTTGTTTTCAGCCACAGCCGGGCAGCTCGCTGATAAGTTCGAGAAAAACAAGCTCGTACGCATTATCAAAGTCTTTGAAATCATTTTCATGCTAGTCGGCGCCGTCGGCATTTATCAAGAAAGCTTTCCGATTATGATGACGAGCTTATTTTTAATGGGATCGCATTCCGCATTTTTTGGCCCGATTAAATTAGCCATATTGCCCGATCATTTAAAACGTGATGAATTGATTGGGGGGAATGCCCTCATTGAAAGTGGTACCTTTATTTCCATTTTGTTCGGCACCATGTTTGGTGGCGCACTGATATTAACGAGCTATGGTTACTTTGCCGTCTCTTTTGTGCTGGTCTTATTTGCTGTTTTAGGATGGATTTCTAGTTTTTTTATTCCACATGCACCGGCCGCCGATCCTAAATTAAAAATCAACCTCAACATTGTCAGTGAAACCTGGGACATTATTCGCCATACACGCAAGCACTATCACGCCTTTGGTGCGATCATGGGTATTTCATGGTTTTGGTTAGTGGGATCTGTTTTTTTAACCGAATTGCCTAGCTTTGTACGCGCAGATTTAAACGCATCACCGATGATGGTCACTCTCTGTTTAGCTGTGTTTTCTATAGGTATTGCTCTGGGTTCACTGATTGTGAATAAATTGCTAGACGGCGAAATCACGTCTAAATATGTGCCTGTAGGTGTCCTGGGAATGAGCGTGTTCATTTTTGACTTATGCTTAAACACCCATCAGTTTGCGGCTGCGAATATGGGTAACATGATCCATCTCAACGCTTTTTTCTCGCAATTAATCGGCTGGCAAATCATCTTTGATTTGTTATTCATTGCTATTACCGGCGGCATTTATATTGTTCCGTTGTATGCCATATTACAAACACGTGTCGAAGCAGAGTATCGATCACGCGCGATCGCCTGTAACAACATCATTAGTTCATTTTTCATGGTGCTGGGTGCTACATTTGCCTTATTGTTATTGAGCTTGAATTATTCAGTACTAGAGGTCTTTTTAACGATTGGCTTTTTAAATGCATTGGTGGCTGTCTTTATTTGCAAATTGCTTCCCGAAGCTTTAATTAAATCGTTTATTAAATGGATCCTACGTGCAATTTATCAAGTCGATGTTGTTGGTATGGACAATTATAAAAAAGCCGGTGATCGCGTTATTATCATTGCAAATAATGTGTCTTACATTGATATTTTATTTATCTCTGCATTTTTACCTGACAAATACACGATTGCTGTCAGTAAAACCTTCGCCAAAAAATGGTGGCTGAAACCTTTGATTTCTCTTGTTGAAACACATCCGATTGAACCCACTAGCCCGATGACAACTAAATCACTCGTCAATATCATACGCAGTGGTAAAAAATGTGTGATTTTTCCCGAAGGTCGATTAACCATGTCTGGTTCACTCATGAAAATCTATGAAGGCTCGGGTTTAATTGCGCATCGTTCGGGGGCAGAGTTACTGCCAGTTCGTATCGACGGCGCACAATTTTCTATTTTCTCTAAAATGCGTGGGAAGGTGAAAAGACATTGGTTCCCGAAAGTCACCTTGACCATCCTGCCCCCCAGAAAAATCTCCGTCGATCCGAATTTAAGTGGACGTCAAAGGCGATCTCAGATGGCTATAACACTCTATAAAATCATAACCGATATGATATTTGAAAGCAGCCCTTACAAAAACACATTGTTTAAAGCGCTGATTAATGCGCGTGCTGTGCATGGTAATGGATTCATTATCGCTGAAGATACTCAGCGTAAACCGATTAATTACAGCCAGTTTATTGCGCGTTCTTTTATTCTCGGAAATGCTATTAAAAAACAGACAAAACCTAATGAAATAATAGGCCTTCTGCTACCGACCTCCAATGCAGCGATGATTAGTTTTTTTGCCACCCATGCCTTTAAGCGCATACCCGCCATGTTAAATTTTTCTGCTGGCTACCACGCGATTATTTCTGCGTGTCACACCGCACAGATTAAAACGGTTTATACCTCTAAATTATTTGTCGCCAAAGCAAACTTAGACGATATCGTTGAAAAAGTCATTGAAGCAGGAGTAACCGTTCACTACCTAGAAGATTTTCGTAAAACCATTGGCCTCGTCGCAAAATTACGTGGTTTATGGCAAGGCCGTTACGCCCAAACCGCTTACTTAAACACTGCTCCGAATGCTCAACCTAGTGATCCTGCCGTGGTGTTATTCACCTCCGGTTCAGAGGGGCAGCCAAAAGCCGTGGTATTAAGCCACGAAAACTTGTTAGCCAACATTTATCAAATCAGTGCTCGTGTCGATTTTGGCCCCCAAGATCTGATGTTTAACGCCCTCCCCGTTTTTCATTCGTTTGGATTAACTGCCGGGGCAATTTTACCCTTAGTCACAGGGATGCGAACCTTCTTTTATCCTTCGCCACTACATTACCGTGTTGTACCCGAATTAGTGTACGACACCAATGCCACGATTATGTTTGGAACCGATACGTTTTTAGCCGGTTATGCGCGCTACGCTCACCCCTATGATTTTTATAGTTTGCGTTATGTTTTTGCTGGCGCTGAAAGAGTTAAACCTGAAACGATTCAAATCTGGGGTGAAAAATTTGGGGTGCGGATTTTTGAAGGCTACGGCGCAACCGAAACAGCGCCGGTGATCAGTTGTAACTCACCGATGTTAAATAAATTGGGAACCGTCGGCTGTCCACTTCCCAGCATTGAATACAAATTACAACCGGTAGAAGGCATTGAGCAAGGTGGACGCTTATTTATAACTGGTCCCAACGTCATGCTCGGGTATATCCGACATGACAAGCCCGGTGTCATACAAGCGCCCGATAATGGCTGGCATGATACGGGGGATATTGTTGATATTGATACAGAAGGTTATGTCACTATTAAAGGTAGGGCTAAACGCTTCGCTAAAGTTGGAGGCGAAATGGTGTCACTCACTGCCGTTGAGTGTCATATCAATACACTGTGGAAAGACCATCAAAACGCGGTCGTCAGTATTGCAGATCCTAAACGCGGCGAGCAACTAATTTTATTCACGACCAACCCTGAAGCCTCTCGCGACAGCATTGTAAAATTTGCTAGAGATAAAGGGATAGGTGAATTAAACATCCCTCGGTCGATTCGAATTATTGATGAGCTCCCTGTGCTCGCGACAGGCAAGACAGATTATGTGACGATTCAGAAGAGTATTTAAAAAAAGAGCGCCTATTAAACATCAACTGCAAGGCGCTCTAGAGGGATTCTTTTAAAGAAATTTTATTTAAGCAGCAATAGACAACTCATGGTGTTTGATTTTGGCAATTTGCCATGCAGTGATCAACGAGTGACTATTTATTTCACCGTATATTGTTCCAGGATTTGGAGCTAACGATAAGCGCGACAAGTATTCAGATGTATCCATCACATCACCCGCAGTAAAATCAATAACGAGTGATTTAGTTTCCTGCCAATTAACAACATTTGAAGCGTCTGAATGAGGCGCAACCGCATAATCCAATGTGCAGCAATAATGCTGATCAGTTGGCTTTCGGCCTAAAAATCGACGCCATTGAGTCGGTGTCTTTGATTTAATCATTGCGGCAGCCGGCTGTAAGCCCAGAATAACTAAACTTTCATCATTGCAGCACAACGTTGCGATATTCTTTTCAATGATATTGATCACATCATTGACCAGTAATGCAAATGCTGCGGGTATTTTTGCGATAGCATTTGGATGCTTACCGCGAAATGCTTTTATTCGTTCGGTTTCATAAAGCCTAACCATCCCGATAAAATAATCATAGTCCATCACTTTATCCTCAAGTCAACTTCCTAATTGGGGATGTGATTCGAACATACCCTAAGAATTTTTGACATAATGTAATTACCCAGCAAAAAAAGCCCCGGATTTACCGAGGCCTTTTTGATTATAATATAAACTACACTATTAGATCAAGCCTAATTCCTGTACGGTTTTGTGTTCGAGACGTAGCTCATCAAGTGTGGCGTTAAATTTGTCCTTGCCAAATTCATTATGACCAATGCCTTCAACAACCTTGAGTTGACCGCCTGCAGTGCGGCATGGAAATGAAAAGATCAAGCCTTCATCAACACCATATTCACCCTGAGAACATTTAGCCATAGAAAAGCTTTCACCATTGGCTGTGTCATGCGTGATGTTATACACACCGCTAACAATCGCATTCGCAGCAGATGCCGCTGAAGAAGCGCCTCTTGCTTTGATGATGGCTGCGCCTCGTTGTTGAACCGTTGCAACAAATTCACCGCTTAACCAAGCCGCATCATCAATAACGTTCACGACAGGCTCTGCATTAATTTTTGCGTTATAAAAATCAGGGTATTGTGTAGCTGAATGGTTACCCCATATGGTCATCTGACTCACAGCCGTCACATCAACACCAGCTTTTTGCGCCAATTGAGTACGTGCACGCAACTCATCTAACATCGTCATCGCAAAGAAACGATCATTCGGCACATCAGGCGCGTTATTCATTGCAATTAAACAGTTGGTATTACAAGGATTACCCACAACAAAAACCCGCACGTCATCAGCAGCATTATCATTGATCGCCTTGCCTTGTGGGGTAAAAATCGTGCCGTTGATTTTTAATAAATCAGAGCGTTCCATACCTTGTTTTCTAGGCACAGCTCCTACCAAAATTGACCAATTAGCATCGCGCATTGCAACATTTAAATCGGATGTACACACAATATTTTTTAATAATGGAAAAGCACAGTCGTCCAACTCCATAGCAACACCATTGAGAGCACCTAATGCAGGCTCAAGCTCTAATAACTGTAATTCAATTTCTGTTTCAGGACCAAACATTTGACCTGAAGCAATTCTAAACAATAAGGCATAGCCAATTTGACCCGCCGCACCGGTAACAGCTACTTTTACACGTTGTTTTGACATGATTCATTCCTTAAAGAACTAATTTTTGAGACGCGAGATTATACGCAGATCCAACATAATATGACAGAGATGAGTTTCTATCTTGCGCTAGAAATTAACGGCTAATTATAAAGTTTTATATTTAGCCGTTAATTGCTATTGACTGGCCATTAACCGCTGGTTATAATTTTTTATATTTAGCGGTTATTTATTATGAGCATAGATATCATCGGTCGTGATGAAGAGAAAGCGTTACTCAAAAAAGTACTACACTCTCCCAAATCAGAATTTCTGGCTTTATATGGACGTCGTCGTGTAGGCAAAACTTTTTTAATCAAACATTTTTTTCGAAAGGAAAAATGTCATTTTTTCTATGTGATGGGAATACAACAGGGCAGCTTTGTTGAGCAGATTGATGAATTCACTAGGGCCGTTAGTGATACTTTTTATAATGGCGTTCCACTACAGTCACCAACATCATGGCTAGATGCATTTGAATTGTTAACTAAGGCTATCAATCAGCAACATAAAAAAGATAAAATTATTTTATTTTTTGATGAACTGCCTTGGTTAGTCACACCTAAATCACGCTTATTAGGCGGAATTGACTATTACTGGAACAAAGTTTGGGTTGACAATAACAACATTAAATTAATTGTCTGCGGATCAGTAGCTTCATGGATCATCAAAAAAATCATTCAAAACAAAGGTGGTTTGCACAATCGCGTAACACGTAAAATGCTACTCGAACCGCTTTCTCTGTCAGAAACAAAACGATACCTTCATGCTTATTCAAAACGATTAAACCGTCAACAGATCATTGAAATTTATATGGCTATCGGTGGCATCCCCTTCTATCTTGATGGTATAGAAAAAGGCTTGAGTGCGCGTCAAAATATCAGCCAATTGTGTTTTTCAAAAAACGGACTATTAGCCGGCGAATTTGAACGATTATTTAAATCGCTCTTTAAAAATTATAAAGCTTACATCGAACTAATCAAAATAATCGCAAGTTGCCATTATGGTGTGGATAGAGCCATGATTTTATCCAAAGCAAAACTATCACGTGAAGGCGGTACATTAACGAATCGACTTGAAGATTTAGAACAATCTGGATTTATCGTAGGCTTCTTACCCTGGGGGCACGATAGAGGCATGATTTATAGAGTCACCGATGAGTTTTGTTTGTTTTATTTCAGATGGATAGCGAATAAAAAAAGCACTGGTTTCTTAAAAATAGGTGAAAAATATTGGGATGAAAAAGGTGCTTCACAGGAATATAAAGTCTGGGCAGGTTATGCATTTGAAACATT
>DAOUQR010000303.1 GCA_030625525.1 Pseudomonadota bacterium
TGCTGAATTAATTGAGATGGCCTTGCTTTTGAATGAGTTATCGATCACTCGGTGAGATTTTTTGTTACGGAAACCTTTAATCCGCTTCTAGCATTCGGTAATTGTGTTGTGATTAGGGTCTCGCCATCTTTCAGTTTATCGGATCGAATTAACGCTTCAATTTTTCCATTAGGATAATGGATCAATCCTACGCGGTTGATGATTAGGCTCGATAGACGATTATTTTTAACAAGGTAGACTCGATTTTTGCCGTATAAAGCGGTCATTGGGATTTTATAAACATGTTGTTGAATGGGTAATGCCAGAATGAGTTCCATGGCTTGGCCAATGGGTAAGCGTGTGTTTTTATCTATAACGGTGAAGAGTCCGTCAACGCCGCCTTGGCCTTGTTCAACTTCTCCGGCGATCCGCATTAGCTGCAATTTGAGATTCAGATTGTTTGTTGCAACCACGGCGTTCAACGGTAATTTTTCTTGGTGTGCTTGATAGAGCGTTGTTGTATATTGCGTTGGAATTTGAGCGCGGAGTTCAACCGCATCGGTATCATAAATTTTAACTAGGGCTTCACCGGGTTGGACTCGATTGCCAACGGCTACGTTTAATTTGGTGATCCGCCCGTTGAAAGGGGCTTTAATTTGAGTTCGCTCTAAGTCAAGTTTGGCTTGATTAAGTAAAGCGTTGGCTTTGTCTAATTTTGCTTGAACTTGCGCAAGACGGTGTTGGTGATCTTTAATCGCTAACTGACGATTGGCGACGGTGAGTTCCTGTTGTCGTAGCTTTTCTGATTCGCGATCCATCGCTGATTGTGAGCCAACTTTGCGTTCGACTAAGGTTCTTTGACGACCTACTGCGCGTTTTGCTAAATCATATAAGCCTTGTTCATATTTCAATGATTCTTTATCGCGTGCATGACGGTTTTTTTCAGCAGTGAGTTGCGCTTGGAAATCTTTTACTTCCGCTTGGCGCTGTTGAACAAGATAAGTCGCTTCGCGATCATCGAGTTGAATAATGACGTCATTTTTTTTAACTTTCATCCCTTCAAGATACGGTGTTTTTAATACATCCGCTCTGACAGCGGCTTCTAAAGTTGTGTTTCGAGGGGATTCAGTGACACCATGCAAAATGATAGTCGGGTGGTAACTACCCGCTTTTAAATCGAGGCCTGCAACATTCCATGAGCGCTCTTTAACTACTTTTGATTCTGGCGAGCGATTAAAAAATAGCAGGAACAGCAATAAAACAGCGGTGATGCCGATAATTGCAAGTGGAAGCAGTTGTTTTTTAGCGAGCGTTATTATTTTCATGGCGTATTAAGATGACATCCACAGGGCTAGTTTGTAAAAGTTTGTGGGTAATACTAACGGGATAGCTCACAGTTTTCCATTGCCAATGTGTGAGATGGGCTTTTAGATAATCAAGCTGTGACGAAAGTTTTTTGAGTGCTTCTTGTTTGTGAGTGAGCCAGTAATGATGCCAGAGCGTTCGTGGATGTACCGCGCCGATCCACAGGGGGGTTGAATCGTCTGCAAATTTAGCTTTGCTTGGCCATATGGATAGCATCAATAAGGGTTGTTGGGGCTTAAGCGTTATGGTCATTATCAATGTCGGGTCTTGATTTAAATATAAGGGTGCGAGCAACGGCAACTGCTGTGAACGGTCAGCATTCGCAAAATATAAAACCCAATCGCGTGGACGCCGTTTAGGGACAACATGCCAACCCGCCTGTTCCAATTGATTTTTAATTTGAGACAGGGACGCGTGCCACTGGATATTTAAAGGTTGTTGTGGTGTGCCTAAACGTGAGTATCGAATGAGTGGGAGTAGGGGGTGCTTCTGTTGCCACCAGGCTTGTGTTTTTAGGATTGTTGTTGGGTAGATGGCCTGATTGCCGTTGAAGTCTCTTGAATAATGTCGATAAATATAAGTGCCATTAATCGCAGCTAAGCTGAGGACGTACATTAAAAGCAAAGTGGGACGATTAAGGGGGCGGTGTTCTCTGCGTTGATAAGAGAGTGTGGTGAGGCTAATCCAAAGTGTTGCTATGAATAGCGCAGCAATGATGTCACTCAGCCAATGGGCACCTAGATAAATTCTTGAAAAACCCTGTAATGTGCACACAATTATGGTTGTGCTCCAGATCAGTTTGCGTTGCCAGTGATTTGCTTTTTCACTGAGAAATACGGCA
>DAOUQR010000298.1 GCA_030625525.1 Pseudomonadota bacterium
ATAACTTTCTTTATATAGCGCAACACCATCGCCATTTTGTCTCGCTGATATAACGCACTTGCACGAAACCGTCCAAGCCCTGGTATATCAACTGCAAAATTGCACTCTTTATCACGAAAAAAGGCTTGTTTCTGCTCATCAGCCATGGTGCTGTGTATTAACTGTTGCGTCGCTTCATCACTTAAGGGCTCTTCATTCAGATTTACCATCCGATCATCAATTTTTAGTGTTGGTGGTCTACCCGATGTAATAAAAACATCCGAGGCTTCATTTTGAACGGCGGCTTTAAGAATTGTGACTATATCCATTATAAATCCCTACTTAAATAGTTCTTTTTGTGTTGCATAAGGACGCGCCTCACCTTTGGCTATTTGTTGGGTCCGAACTAGATCTTGCATAGCCTGATCAAGCGTCTGCATCCCCAAAGCAGCTCCAGTTTGAATGGCTGAATTCATTTGAGGCACTTTATCTTCACGTATTAAGTTACGAATCGCTGGTGTAGCAATCATAATTTCATGAGCAGCCATCCGACCGCCACCTACTTTTTTTAATAATGCCTGAGAAATAACCGCACGCAATGACTCTGACAACATCGAACGTATCATAGACTTTTCTGCTGCTGGAAATACATCAACAATACGGTTAATTGTTTTTGCTGCTGAGGAGGTATGTAATGTAGCAAAAACTAAATGGCCCGTTTCAGCTGCCGTCAATGCTAAGCGAATCGTTTCTAGATCACGTAATTCCCCCACCAAAATCACATCGGGATCTTCACGCAAGGCTGAACGCAGGGCTTCAGTAAAACCTAATGTATCTCGATGCACCTCACGTTGATTTATCAAACATTGCTTACTGGTATGAACAAACTCGATTGGATCCTCAATCGTTAATATATGTTCGTTAACTTTATCGTTTCTATAATCAATCATTGCGGCCAGAGTGGTCGACTTACCTGACCCCGTTGGACCTGTTACTAACACTAACCCTCTGACACCATCAGAAATTTGTTTAAAGATTTCTGGCGCTCCCAAATCTTCCAAACTTAGGATTTCAGATGGAATCACCCTAAAAACGGCACTAATACCACGGTTTTGATTAAATACATTAATCCGAAACCGAGCTAAATTCGGTACTTCCATTGAAAAATCGGCTTCAAGATCCCGCTCAAAATCTCTGCGTTGCTTGTCATTCATGATGTCATAAATCATCTCAAACACTTCCTTATGCTCTAACGCGGGAACATTAGCACGCTTTACCTCTCCATCAACTCGAAGGATCGGTGGCTCACCAGCTGAAAGATGCAAATCAGATGCTTTATTTTTTACACAAAAACTGAGTAACTCCGTAATATCCACTCATTCTCCCCTAACATTTCAGCGTACAATAAAATCTCAAAATAGCCTGACTATTAAAAGTTTGCAATATGATAGAAATAAAAAAACGACTTCTCAACATCACTGCCGCTATCCATGATGCCGAAAAGAAAACACAAAGAACGCCTAATACGGTGCAGTTACTTGCTGTCAGTAAAACATGGCCTGCAGAAATAGTACAACAAGCTGTTGATGCTGGCCAATATCACTTTGGTGAAAATTACTTACAGGAGGCATTAACAAAAATTAATGCGCTCTCTGGCTCAAATATTGTATGGCACTTTATTGGCCCTATTCAATCTAATAAAACAAAAGATATTGCCCAAAATTTTGATTGGGTACAGAGCGTTGACCGCTTTAAAATAGCCCAACGATTATCCAATCAGCGGCCAGAAAACCTGGCTAAACTAAATATCTGTATTCAAGTTAATATTGATAATGAAATCAGCAAATCGGGCGTATCGGCTGTAAATTTATTACCCCTGGCCGAACAGATTTCTCAACTTGACCATATACAACTGCGTGGGCTGATGATTATTCCAACAAAAACAGATGATCACCAGCAACAACAGCTTTCTTTTCAAAAAGCACGACTATTATTTGATCAATTAGCTACTATTTATCCTAATATAGATACCTTATCTATGGGTATGTCGGCAGATATGGCCATCGCTATTTCACAAGGTTCTACAATGGTTCGTATTGGTACAGGTCTTTTTGGTCAAAGAGGTGCCCTAAACCATTAGGTCAAGTAAACTATCCCTAAAATAAATAAATTATCTGGAATTAACACTATGAAAGACTGCAAAATCACATTTATTGGTGGTGGTAATAT
>DAOUQR010000304.1 GCA_030625525.1 Pseudomonadota bacterium
TTTACAGATTGGGAGAGAAGGTCCTAACCTTATTCTCAGGTTCTTGACCTTAGCGGAATTCAAGATCACTTCTCTCCATCCCAAGTGCCCTTGAGATTAAGCCTTTCGACTTACTTAATCAAAGATACAAGCGGAAGCACTTAACTCAGAAGGAGACTGATATGACTGACGAAAATCAAGCACCTGAGCAATCAGAAAAAAAATCCCAGCCTGTTTCAACCGATAAAGATGCGAATCAATGGGCAATGTTTTTGCATTTTTCATTGTTAGTAGGCTTTCTTATCCCACTCGCAGGCTTAGTGGTGCCGATTATTATTTGGCAAATCAAAAAAGACCAATATTCCATTATTGATGTGCATGGCAAAATCGTGGTGAATTGGATCATCAGTGCGTTAATTTATTTTGTTGCCTGTGTGATTTTGAGTGTGATTGTTATTGGAACAATTGGTTTAGTTGTATTAGCTATTATCTGTATCGTCTTTCCGGTTATCGGCGGGATCAAAGCGAATAACGGTGAAGTGTGGGAATATCCACTGTCGCTTAAATTAATTAAATAATGTTTTTAAGCTCATACGGTTGTTCATAACGGTATGAGCTTTTTTTATTGCCCTTTTATATCCACATCCGAAAAAATTCTGTTCAGATCACTTTTGCCGCGCAATCTATACTGATAAACCGCCCAATATGAAATGACATTTTTTACATAATTACGTGTTTCGCGCCAAGGAATGGTTTCAATCCAAACATCGGCCGGTGTTTCACTTTTATAACGCAACCACGCTTTAACGTTTCTACCGCCTGCATTATAAGATGCAATCATTAAAATAGGATGGTAGCTGTATCGTTGTTTTAATTCATGTAAATACAAACTGCCAAATAAAATGTTTCGTGCCGGCTTGAGTAAATCTTTTGTATTTTTGTACTTAATTTTAAAACGTTTCGCTAAATATTGTGCGGTGGCAGGCATGACTTGCATTAAACCTAATGCACCTGAAGGTGATCGTGCATCATGCATATAACCACTTTCTTGTCGCATCACTGCATAGAGTAGTGCGGGATCAACTTTATATTTTGAGGCTTGTTTTACGATAGTGTTTTGATGCGCCAATGGAAAACGAATGCGTATATCATGATGGGCCAAACTGCCATCGGCTAAACGTGTGGATTGCTCATACCAGCCCCAATCGTGTAACACTTTGGCGGTGATCGCAATTTGCTTTGTCGATAATTTTTTTCGTAGTTGTCTAATTTCAAGGCGTGCGAGGTGGTGATCTTTTCTATCATATAAAGCCTTTGCCCGCTGCATGGCGGGCAGTGTTTTGATGTAATCATCTTCAATATCGAGACTATTAATTTGTTGTGCTTGCATTTGTAGAGGCTGTTTAAGTCGGTGACTGGCTAAAAAGCCATAGTAATCACGTTGTTTGGCTAGTTGTTTAAAGATAGCTTGTGCTTCGTCGTTTTTTTCTTGTTCTTCGAGACTACGTCCATACCAATATGACCAACAATCACGTTCGCGCTCTTTTTCAGAGAGAGCATTAATTAATTTTTCAACACCGGGCCAATCGTTAGTGAATAATGCAAAGCGAATTTTCCAATCGCGAATGACTGGGTTGTTACTGTCCGCCTTAGACAACCAAATTTTTGCTTTGGGGTGTCCGTTAATTGCATACTCGAGTGCCAGTGAATCCGTGAACTCTTGCTGTTGTTTTTCAGTGAATTTGAATTTTTTGTTTAATGGACCCCAATGATTTTCTGCGAACGTAGGATATTTATCAATAAGCTTTGAAACGCCATGCCAAGCAATATCTCGATGCCATGCGTGTTTATTAGCGAGCGATTTTACTGTTTTAGGTTTGAGGTTTATTTTACGTAATTGATTGACAAAATGTTGTTTGTTTTTCGGTAATTTTCTTTTTAAATAATTTCGAAGCTCATAATTTTTGTTTTTTTGTGCAAGCAAAGCGCGTGACCAAATCATCTGTGATTTATTGGGATGCGCATTTAACCACATTGAAAATAAACGATCACAGGATTGAGGTTGTGAATAAGGTTTTAACCAGAGTTTATCAATGTTTTTGTAAGCACTTTTTAGATCGCCCGTATAATAAAGTGCAAGTCGTGCATAACATTGTAAGCCACTGTTGCGATGTGATTGGTAGTAATTTAAAAAATCCAT
>DAOUQR010000247.1 GCA_030625525.1 Pseudomonadota bacterium
CTATGAATATTTGAATCATAATTAACGACATGTAACACTAAATTTTTTCCAAAACTTTTCGGGATAGATGTATATCCTGCTTCAACAGGGATCTCAACTTGTGCGTGTTGATACGGTAAATATTTGCAATAGCCGAGAGCTGCGCTGACTGAAAAAATGATTAAGTGTAGAAAAATAATCAATCGAAATAGCATTAAAATCTCTCCCGTTCAGTTTTATTCAGGCATCCGTCTTCAATCGATTCGGGCGGTATGGTATCAACATCAACATAACAAGTGGGTGAATTGTGACAAAGTCCGACTGCTTCAATGAGGTAGGTGTCAGGGGATTTATACGTACCAACAACTCGTCTCGCTGCGTTGCGGTTGTAGTGTTCGCTGCAGCTCGCACGCCGGTTATCAATCAACTGGCCGCCGAAGTGATTGAGTGCACCGTTAAAATTCTCGGGTAATTTATGAGTCGTTATTTTTGTGTCCCCTCTGCTTAATTGGTGAGGACCAGGGTCACATGATGAAACCGTGATGATACGCGTTGATTTTCCGTGTCCATGATATTCTATTTTTCGTCCCATCCCATTTGGGCAGTTTCGACCGAGGGTTGATCGTAATTCAAAACCAAATTGTTCTAGGGCTTGGAGTAGGGCGGGATTATGTTTCATGTTTTTACGATAGATCGGATCGGTGTTCGGTGCATTATGCGTAAACGCAACGGGTTCACGGCAGATGATCGGGCGTCGGCTTCCTGTCTCTGTAAAATAGCTGATGTTAGATGCATTATGTCGTGCAAATAATTCTCTAAAAATTACGCGTTGCTTTAATTCTTCTGTTGGTACTCTGCCCGCTAATTTTTTTGCATTTGGGGTATGGTTATAAACGCGTGCAGCTGTGTTTAATAGATTTTCTTACCAACTCCATTTTTCATAATAAGTTGGTGGGGGATATGTGAGTTGGAACATGCCGTACCCGCCATCTTCGGCCACAATCGGAAGGCCGTGAATATTTTCGGCTCCGATGCAAAATTCGTCTGTACAAAAATGTGAGCGCCGAGTTTCGCGACAAGCAATTACATCAAATAAGTTGGGTAACAGCTCATATAAATTGGTGGGTATTACTTCAAAAGGGTGTTTTCCAATGACGCGTTGCTGAGTGATTTTTTGTGGCGCACTTGGGTCATTTGTATATAAGGCATCGCTCACCGATTTATAGTATGTTGCTGTATCTTTTCGATTAGGATTGATGCCGACCAGGTAGGGATCTTTACTGCTTTCTGATGGGAAGTGAGCCACGTATGTTTGTTCTTTATTATGTTCATCCGTAAAATTTAATTGCACTGAAATTTCAAGTTTGCCACCGCCGTAGAGTAATTGTCCTTTTTGTGTTGTTGGATCACCTTCTTTATTTTTCAGAAAAATTAATTCACGACTGCCATCAGGATTTTCAATCTGTATCGGTTCACTTAAATTTAACTGACCCGATTCCGTTATGATGGATGTTTTTCGCTTTGTCATATCATGAATGCAGGCTTGTTTTCGATCGCCGACAGGAAGTGTCCATACTCCCAGATGAGATTCAGGTGCGTTCGTGGCGCACCCAAAAGTTCCCAGCCTAGGGCTAATCTTTAAAGGAGGCGTTTTATAAACGATTCGAAGCCACCAGCGATACTTCGCCGTGTCTGGCACATTAAGGTCATTAATCGAGAGATTGATAACAAGACTGGGCATCTCAGCATTATCCGCTGAAATTTTATTGACCGGTTGTTTGAGATTGGGTGCAATAATTTCTATTCCCGGGGATGCCCCCAAGGAGCTTCCCACGAGCAAGATTAAAATCATCATCACACTAACCCGACACACAATCATACAACGTCTCCAGCGTGCTCTTTCTAACTCTAAGTATAGACTAGTGGGGTCAATCACCGACTCTTTTATTTTTTATGATAGTTTTCAGAAGGATACAGTATGAAAGAGTCGGTGTCGGTCTCTGGATGATTGAATGTATTCGTAATTAGTGAAAAAGAGTCGGCGATTGACCCCACGACCTTGAAATCTTTGGGATTGCTACCAAATAAAGTATTTCGACGGATAAAATGGAAGTCTGTTGAAAATCGAACTATAATTTCAATCTGTATTAGAGAGTTGCAGTAGTATGACGGAAAAATTTACTTCTTATGAAATGCGTCGCTTGGTTAAGTCAGGTGATGAGGGTGAGTCTGGCGCGGGTGATATGGCGATGGATCCAATCACCGGCTTGAACTTGCCTGCTGAAAATGAATACATGGCGATTGAGCGGCGGATCCTTGAGCAGTCGAATGAAGGCCAGCTCGCTAGAGTCCATCGTCGTGAAAAACATCCTGAGCGTGGGGCTGAAATGGGCCAGCAAGATAAGATGGAGAGTCATCCACTGCTCGATTCACAGCGTTTTGATGGAATTGACCCAAATCAAACCCCTGATCCACAAATTAACCCCGATTCCCGTTGGATATTTGAAAATGAACGTGCTGACCAAGAGAAAAAGAAAGAGTTGCGTTTGGGTAATGAATTACAAAATCGCAAGCAACAGACCTTTACCTCAGTACCCACACCGCGTCCCGGTAGGTAGTGCGCAATGACTTTAGCTAAAGCAATTATTAGTCAAGATTTGCAAGCGGTTGATGCTATTCTCAAAGAAGGTTACGAGGATATTAATGATATTGATGAGTATGGGTTTACACCACTCATTGAAACGACCATCGTCAACGAGTTAGCCGTGACTCAACATATTTTGCAGTACAAACCTGACATCAATCAAACTGACACCACAGGGCGTACCGCGCTTCATTGGGCAGTTGATAACGATAATATGGATATTGTCCGTGAATTATT
>DAOUQR010000097.1 GCA_030625525.1 Pseudomonadota bacterium
CGAAGGATTTGCATGGCTGTGCAATCGACAAACACGGGAAGGTGAGCCTGAGTTGCCGCGTTTGGTTCGACGTCGTCAATTATCCTACCCCGTGAGTTTATTACTAGCGTTACTACGTCGAAAACTGGCTGAGTTTGATGCGCATAGTTCAGAAGAACGTTTGATTTTAGATCGCGAAGATATTATCGATCAGTTAAAAACCTTTCTTCCTCAGAGTGCAAATGAATCACGTATGGTCGATCAAATTGGTTCATATTTAAATAAAATTACTGAATTGGGTTTTATTCATTATCTGAAAGATGATGCAAATAAATTTGAAGTTCGACGTATTATCAAAGCATTTGTCGATGCGCAGTGGCTCGATTCTTTCGATGAAAAGATGCGAGCATACAAACAATATTTGGAGAATCGTGATGCATGCTAATGCCCTTGAGTTAGCTTTAGAGGTACCCGCTGAAGAAAATCAAATAGGTTTTCGACTCGATAAAATTGAAGTGTTTAACTGGGGTACGTTTCATCAACATATTTGGTCAATAGAACCTAATGGCCAAAATGCTTTATTGACCGGCGATATTGGTTCGGGCAAATCAACTTTAGTGGACGCCATCACGACTTTGCTCGTGCCTGCGAACCGTGTTTCATACAATAAGGCTGCAGGTGCAAGTAGTAAAGAACGTTCGTTGCGATCATATGTTTTAGGCTATTACAAATCTGAGCGTACGGAGATGAACCTTCATGCAAAACCAGTTGCATTGCGTGGCAGAGATACCTATTCAGTCATTTTAGGACGCTTTAGAAATCGGGCGTTTAAGCAAGTGGTCACCATTGCGCAAGTATTTTGGCAAAAAGATGTGGTTGGTCAACCCTCTCGATTTTACATTGTTGCAGATAAAGCTCTGTCGATTGCTGAGCATTTTAATCAGTTTGGTGAAGATATATTACAACTTAAAAAACAATTAAGGCGACAAGACGGTATTGAATTGTTTGATAGTTTTCCTCCTTATTGCGCCGCGTTTAGGCGACGCTTTGGTATTGAAAACGATCAGGCACTGGAGTTGTTTCATCAAACGGTTTCTATGAAATCAGTGGGGAATCTTACTGAATTTGTGCGCGAACATATGTTAGAGGAATTTGATGTCCGTCCTCGTATTGATGCGCTACTGAATCATTTTGACAATCTCACCCATGCGCACAATGCTGTGTTGAATGCAAAGAAGCAAGTTTCCATACTAACGCCATTGGCAACGGATCTCGACAAACAAACTAAACTCAATCAAACACGAGAAGCGTGGCGATGTTGTCGTGAAAATTTACGTGTTTATTTTTCAACACTGAAGTCGGATTTATTGCTGGCGCGCATTGAGCGATACACTATTGAATATGATAAAATCACTGCGCAAGTAAGATCT
This sequence comes from Pseudomonadota bacterium, assembly GCA_030625525.1. Classification (GTDB taxonomy): domain Bacteria; phylum Pseudomonadota; class Gammaproteobacteria; order DAOUQR01; family DAOUQR01; genus DAOUQR01. The sequence goes on from DAOUQR010000097.1 coordinate 1,410, forward strand.
TCAGAGCAAGATAAAACAGACCTCCAGCTTGAGCGTGATCAATTAAAAAAAGAGATTTACGATAACGGTGGCGATCGACTTGAACGTATAAAAATTGATATTAAGCGTACGGAGCAAGAATTCGAGCGAAGAAAAATTCGTTATCATGATTATGAGAAGCTCACAAAAACGGTCTCTTTAAAACCGCCAGAGTCCATCGATCAATTCCAAGATAATCAAACTTTTTTTATTAAGCAGTTAAACGATTTTGAACCTCGATCAACTCAGCTACAAAATGACCGCACTGAGATTGAAGTCAATGCGCGCCAGTTGAATGATCAAATGACGGTGATCAAACATGAAATTGAATCACTCGAACATCGACGCAGTAATATTGATTCCAAAAGCGTTTCTATCCGTAATGCATTATGCCAAGCTTTATCGATAGAGGACGATGCTCTGCCTTTTGTCGGTGAATTGATTCAAGTGCGTCCTGAAGAGAGTCAATGGGAGGGCGCAGCGGAGCGCTTATTAAGAAATTTTGCGCTTTCTTTACTGGTTCCGGAACGTTATTACTCCGCGGTTAGTGAATGGGTGAATCAAACAAATCTCAGAGGGCGGCTGGTTTATTACAAAATCAATCAAAACAAAAAGCAGAATCAGGCGATACAAAACATAACGCCTTCTTCATTAGTTTCAAAATTAATGATCAAACCAAGTAGTGAATTTTATACCTGGCTTGAGACAGAGTTAGCGAAGCGTTTTGACTACGTATGCTGCGATACGCTTGAGCAATTTCGACGAGAAAAACAAGCGATTAGTCAGTCTGGACAAATCAAAGCCTTTGGCCAGCGTCATGAAAAAGATGACCGTTTTCAAATTACTGATCGGGGTCGTTATGTCTTAGGTTGGGATAATAAAGATAAACTGGAATTACTTAAACAACAACGAGTGACCCTCAAAGATCAACAAACAGTCACCTCAGACAGTATCACTGCTTTAATAAAGCAACAAAAAACAATGAATGATGAGAAGACAACGTATACTTTGTTAAATAGTTTAGCTAACTTCGACGACATACACTGGCACCCCATCGAAACGCAGTTGTCTCAATTGCACTCTGAGTTAGAGCAGTTGCAGGCTTCATCTAACATTTTAAAAATGTTAACGGAGAAACTTTCAACCTTAGAATGTAATTTAGGCCAATTGGAAAATAAACTCGATGAGAAAAAAGCGCTGGCCTCTAAAACGGATGAAAAACTTAATCAAGCGAATAAAATGTTGGAAGAATGCCGTGAGCTTATTCGTCAGGTTGAATCAAAAATATTGGCTGAAATGATTGAGCAACTGGACGCCTTTCGTCATGACGCGGTGGGCGAACATAAACTGACGGTTGAATCTTGTGATAATACTCAACAAAAAATGAGAGAGTGGCTGCAAAAACAAATTGACGGTGATGATAAACGACTTAAAACTATCGAAGAACGTATTATCAAATGCATGGAACAGTATCGTTGGGAATATCCAGCAGAGACCCAAGAAATTGATGCGAATATGGCTGCTGCAGATGAATATAAATCGATTTTAGACAATTTGGTTGCCGATGATTTACCGCGTTTTGAAATTCGATTTAAGACATTATTGAATGAAAACACCATTCGTGAAATCGCAAACTTTCAATCACAATTGAATCGTGAAAAGCAGCTGATTAAAGAGCGGATCCAACGCATTAATGAATCACTGGCAGATATTGAATATAATAAAGGCCGCTTTATTCGACTGGAGATGCTTGACAGTCAAGATTTTGAAGTGCGTGATTTTCGCACTGAACTTCGTTCTTGTACAGAGGGGGCATTGTTAGGCAGTGACGCTGAGCATTACGCGGAAGAAAAATTTCTACAAGTTAAACAAATTGTGGATCGTTTTACCGGACGAGAAGGACATGTGGATCTAGACAAACGTTGGACGAACAAAGTGACGGATGTTAGAAATTGGTTTGTCTTTGGCGCGTCTGAGCGCTGGGCTGAAGATGACAGCGAGTACGAACATTACTCTGATTCAGGTGGGAAATCTGGCGGTCAAAAAGAAAAGTTAGCGTACACTGTTTTAGCCGCAAGCTTAGCCTATCAATTTGGCTTAGATTGGCGTATCGCGCACTCACGAAGCTTTCGTTTTGTGGTAATTGATGAAGCGTTTGGCCGAGGCTCAGACGAAAGTGCACGCTTTGCACTGAATTTATTTAAAAAACTAAACTTACAATTGCTGATTGTAACGCCGCTACAAAAAATTCATGTGATCGAACCCTATGTTTCAAGTGTTGGATTTGTCTCTAACCAAGAGGGATGTCAATCTCAAATTCGCATGCTATCCATTAGTGAATACCAGAAACAGCGTGATTTACATCAGAGGGCAGTGCGTGACGCAAACTAATTGGACAACGGTTGATGCGATTGAAAAAAAACTTTTTCGTCTTTGGGATCAAGGCGTGTTTTTACGAGCAGCCTTAGATCCAGCGAGTGAATTTGAGTTATCTATTCATATTAAATCGCCGGCCAGTAAATACCTTGCAGACAGTTTTTCACAAGTGCAGGATTGGATTAAATCGTTGCAAGTTTTTTCTAAACGCTTTGATGCTAAACTGATTTTTAAGGATGTGAACCATAAGCAACTCGGGCGCAATCAACTTCCAAGTTCTCTTGTATTCAATGATCTTATCATTCTATCGAAGCGTTTAAATAAGCACAAAGAATTAACATCCTATCGCACCTTGTACGATAAGATGTTGGCAAAATTCCCACAGCTAGGCCCATGGATTAAAGAGTGTCCGCATAAAGCATTAGACCAAGTTGAAAAACTTGATAAGTTGCTGGCTGTTTTATCATGGTTGACAGAACATCCTCATTCTAATATTTATTTGCGCCAGATTAGCTTGCCGGATGTTGATACAAAATTTATTGAAAATAACAAATCGATATTAGCGACTTGGTCTGATCTCATTTTGCCTGATGACTCAATTCATCATCAGTATTCCGGCAATAAATATTTTGAATTAAGATATGGATTCACAAAAAAACCTGAGCTGGTACGATTTCGTATATTGGATCCGTCGATGGCTATCCAAGGCTTCACTGACTTAACGCTTAGAGTTGATGAATTAGCGCAGACTCATCTATCGATTGATACAGTCTATATCGTTGAAAATGATGTGACGGCATTAGCCTTTCCAAAGATAAAAAACGCAATCATTATATTTGGTCGTGGTTATGGATTTGAGCATTTACAGCGGATCACCTGGCTTCATTCGAAACGTTTATTCTATTGGGGTGATCTTGATACACACGGCTTTGCCATACTCAATCAACTGCGTTGTTATTTTAAGCAAGCCCAATCGTTATTAATGGACCGGGAAACATTATTGTCACATCAATCTCTTTGGATAACGGAACCAAAACCGTGCCTGAATGACCTGCCAAACCTCACGCCCGACGAACAATCTCTTTATGACGAGCTTCGATCGAATAAAATCGCCCATCATATACGCTTAGAGCAGGAATCAATCTTATTTAAAAAAGTGGAACTTTCTCAGCAAATTAGCGTCTAATATCTTGAGGATGCCTGTTTTGGCACCATCCTTGCGTGTTGTATACGGAAGGATGCCAACAATGGAGGTGAGATGGGATGCAAATTATATTTAAGGGTGATCAAAATACTGAAGAGGCGGCTCAAAGCTTATTGAGTATTTTAAAAATGTTTAAAGAGCGCTATGGCATTGAGCATTTCAGTGAAATTAATTTGGAAATGCGCTTATTGGATTCCACGGGGCATGATGTTGAGCTAGTGGATGAAGGCACCGATGAAATTTACAATGTCTTTGAAGTCTATAAAGGCGAGCAATACCGCAAATCAGCCAATGAAGAGAG
>DAOUQR010000171.1 GCA_030625525.1 Pseudomonadota bacterium
GAAGAAAGTTTTGGTAGTAACTTTTTCGCAACGTCAAATAGTGTCGCCTCATTTTGAATAGCACCTAACACTTGCTTTCTTAATGCTTCCACATTTGCATCTGAATTTTTCAGTGTCGCAAACAACCTTGTTACTGCTAATTTATACTCTTTCATTCCAACAGACATGCTTTTTTTCCTTGTTATTATTACTTCAAGCCAATGGAAAAACGTTTTTTGTTACTGCTTACCTCCCGGTTTATTTATCTCTTATTTGTCATGTTAAATTTGAAATCTTAACGAATTCTTAAGGCTTTCAATTATTTTTATAATTATTTAATAGTGGGTATGATGCCCTCTTTCAGACGAAGCATCATCGTAATCTGGCGCGCCTTCTAGCAGAGAAAATTCGTGTCGCACACGCGCCGTCATTGGCTTCTCGAGACTTTGTTGTAATAAATTGTCTAACAATTTTTGCTTTGCGGGCTTAAAATTAGTTCTGTTCCTTGCTTGCTCATCAATATCTATCTTAAAGTTAGGTGCTTCACTGCACTCTATTATCGTTCTCTCATCAAGTCGATCTTGGCTGATGACAAAATCGCAAAAAGCGCGCATCCCAAGGCTAACGACCGGTATGCGTGGATTATCAAGCATATTTAAGGTAGATACTTTCAATCGCGCATTGTCTTCCGTTAAGTAATGAATCACTTGATTTGTCTGACTAGAAAGATGCTCAATAAAACTTTTTAATAAAGGATCACACTCGGGAGACATACCGCCTAGGGCTTGCGCTTGAGACATAATTTCAATCGCTCTTTCAGGTGCGTTAGCAACAGCGTATTCAGAATAATGGGTGCTAAAAAAGCGCAAAAACCAGAGAGACTGCAGGCACTTGTTAATAGAATATTGATTGAGAGGCTGGTTTTTTTTCTCGCTTGACCTATCAACCACAATCGTTGCCGATGTTTGTAATAGAAACTTAACATCACTAAATAATTGTTTAATTGGATAGCTAATACCCTCTCGATTTGCGAATAATTGAAGCAGAATACTCTGTGCGGTCACGACATCACTTGACTTTGGCGCGTGAGGCTCAGGCCGCGTGCGTCGATCTGAACGACTTAATCGACTGAGCAAACCTGGCAAATCTGAAGTTTCCATACTTTTGGAGCGGCACGCTTGACGAGCTGCGCCCTCCTCGACTTCACCATAAGATTCCTTGACCAAAAATTTGACCCAGTCATCCGCATGATGATGTAGAAACTGACGGACTATCTTCATGGCCAATAGGCTATCTCGAAAAATCATTTCATAATTGCTGCTATCGTTCTTTATTCGCTCATTCACGAGGGTCAACATCAATGCGTAATATTTACTGGCTAAGTCAAGATTGTCGCTATTTGATTTAGAAAGCGGCCACGACTCCATAAAGGCTGTGGCAGCAACGCTTTGAAGTGGATGATTTTTTTCGCTGAGATAGATAAAAAAATCGGCGATGTCATTAAAGGTGAATGCTGAGTTCTTTTGCTCAGCGTGTTGGAGTAATGTTTTAAAGCAAATGATTTGCTGTTCTTTAGAGCTCGCTTGCTTGTTAATATAATGAGAAAGCGCTTGGAGCTGGGTGTTGTTCATCGCCATGATAGAGTCCTTAGATATTATAAGTGAGTAATATCAAGGTTAGTAGGCGATCCTTAAAATAGGCTTAAGAGAAATATATATTTCACAGCCGCGCATGCAGGAAGCGCAGCGGTGAATGTGGTTGGGGTGGTTACGCGGCCAATTGTTCCTCATTGTCTAAACTAAACGCGGTGATTAAATTTTCAATCAATTGTGTTAGATTTTCTGTTTGCAAGACAAAATCGGCGTCAAATTGTTGTTCCGGTGTTTCGCTGTAATTATCTTTGTGTGACTCTAATAAATCGTCAGCATATTTCAATCCGCGTAGTGTAAAATCTTCGGCTAGATTAAAAGTAATTCGCTCTTGCCAGGTCAACGCTAATTGTTTGACTTCACAGCCTTCCTTTAAAAATTCTTGAATTTGATCGGCGGTTAAATCTTGTTGTGAGCAGCGGATCACTCGACCTTGTTGACGCGCATCTTGTAAGACACAAGATTCTTCGATTATAAATTCACTGGGTTGAGACTGGTGCCCGACCCAATTTGTTAAAACTAATGGGACGCGTTTTAGATCAAGCAATTGCGTTTTAAAATCTGGCATGCACACTTTTAGCACATCAAAAAAGGTGTCGGTATGCTTTTTATTGGTTGTGCTTAACCAAAGTTGTTGTTTATTAGTGTCAATAATTGCATAAACGCGTACAAGTTTACTAAAAGCACGCGGCAATAAGGTTGCGATCACATCATCTTTCAGAGATAACTTCTCTTTATGACGTACGCGATAACCCCGATCGCTTTCAAGACTTTTAACGCGCTCATCTAATGTTTGTCTCACGATGGTGGCGGGCAATACTTTTTCTTCCACTTGTAAACAAAACATCATAAAGCCATTTGCAGCATGAACTAACACCCCGTCTTCAATTAAAAACGGAGAAATCCAACCGGCTGAACTCGGGATTGATGGCAGACAAGGCTCATAATCGCGTACGGCTAATTTTTCCGCAAAGGCATCCGCATCGTATGCAACCGTTCTATCAATATTAAAAATTTGTAATTGCTTTAACCACATAATTATTCTACCTAATTTATATTCGTTTAATCCGCCTGTTTCATCGCTGCTTTTAACGCTTCTCCGAAAACAGAAACTTCTTTTACTTTCTTTTCTTTACGGGGCTTTTGATACTTTACAGCCTCATCACCTCGAGCTTTATTCACGGCAGGTTTTGTTGAAGAACCTTCTGGTTTCATACTGAGAGTGATTCGTTTACGTTGAACATCGACGTCAATCACTCGCACTTTCACAATATCGCCAACTTTGACCACTTCACTGGGATCTTTAATAAAACGATTCGCCAATTGAGATAAATGAACTAAGCCATCTTGATGCACGCCTATATCCACAAACGCACCAAAATTAGCCACGTTACTCACAACACCTTCCAAGGTCATTCCTGCAGATAAGTCGTTTAAGCTTTCGATCCCTTCTTTAAATTGTGCGGTGATAAATTCCGGGCGTGGATCACGGCCTGGCTTTTCTAATTCAGAAAAAATATCTGTCACGGTTGGTAAACCAAATTGATCATCCATAAAGTCCATGGGCTTAAGTTGCTTGAGTACATCTGCTTGCCCGATTAACTGTTTGATGGTTTTCTTTGTTTTTACTAATATTTTTTCTACAAGAGGATAAGATTCCGGATGCACAGTCGATGCATCGAGGGGATTATCTCCACTCACGATTTTTAAAAAGCCCGCCGCTTGCTCAAATGTTTTATCGCCAAAACGTGGCACTTTCTTTAATTGAGCACGCGAGACAAACGCCCCATTTTCTTCACGAAAGCGAACAATATTATTCGCTATGCTTTCCGTTAATCCAGCCACACTTTTCAACAAGGGGACCGATGCCATATTCACATCAACGCCAACCGCATTCACACAATCTTCCATCACAGCCACTAAACTTCGCTGCAATTGAATTTGATTCACGTCATGTTGATATTGACCCACACCAATTGCTTTGGGATCAATCTTCACTAGTTCAGCCAAAGGATCTTGTAGACGACGCGCAATGGATACCGCCCCACGATAAGTGACATCTAAATCAGGAAATTCTTTAGAGGCCAATTCAGACGCCGAATAAACTGACGCACCCGCTTCCGAGACCACTAATTTCTCTAAGGTCATGGCCGGATATTTTTTAATAACTTCAGTAGCTAGACGGTCGGTTTCTCTTGATGCTGTGCCGTTACCAATCGCTATCAATTCAACATTGTACTT
>DAOUQR010000284.1 GCA_030625525.1 Pseudomonadota bacterium
ACACGATTAGTCATCGATTGTCTAATTAGACAATCGATGACTAATCGTGACTATAACTTCGCAATCTTTTTAATACGCTGCCGATGCAGTGCTTCTTTGATCTCAGCACCTTGTTTGCCGGTGGCTATAATGTCTTGAACATTCACCGATTGGGCGGCTGCGAATAATTTTTTTAAATGATCAGCTTGGGGGTAGGGGTTATTTTCATAACCGGTGCGACCTTGGGCGTCGGCTTGGCAGGCGGGTATGAATTGATCGAGGATGCTTGGGCGGCGAAATGCATCTAGGCTTTCGAGCATATTCACAATAGTTTTAGGGTTGAGTTCGCGAATTTTGTGACAATGAAGATGGAACTGCGACACATGTTCGGCGAGTCGTTTAAAAGCTTTTGGAATACGGTAACGTTCGCAAAGTACTTGAATGAGTGGAATGCCTGCTTTTTCATGGCCGTGATGTTTCGGCCAGTGCGCAGGATCCGTCACACCTTTACCTAGATCATGAACTAGGGCTGCGAAGCGAACCATCGGATCATCGGTTAATTTAACCGCTTGTTGCAAGACCATCATGGTGTGCACACCGCTATCAATTTCGGGGTGGTGATGGGGAGGGTTGGGCACGCCGTACAATTGATCGAGTTCTGGAAAGAGTACTTTCAATCCACCACAATCCCTAAGCACTGCAAAGAATGCTTCTGGGTGATTCGTTTTTAATGCTTTAAAACATTCCTGCCAGACACGTTCTGCAGTTAGTTCTGCTAATTCGCCTTCTCGCGTGATGCGCCGACAGAGCACTGTTGTTGCATCAGCCACTTTAAAATCCAATCCACAAAATCTCGCAGCAAACCGAGCCAGTCTTAATACGCGCAGTGGATCTTCAACAAAAGCTTGTGAGACATGTCGCAAACGTTTTTGTTTTAAATCGGCTTGGCCGTTGAAGGGATCAATTAGGTTGCCATCTGAATCTTGTGCTATCGCATTAATCGTTAAATCGCGACGCAATAAGTCGTCTTCAAGTGTGACATCCGGTGCACTGTATGTCGTGAAACCTGTATAACCACGCCCGGATTTTCGCTCGGTACGCGCAAGCGCATATTCTTCACCGGTTTTCGGATGTAAAAAGACCGGAAAATCTTTTCCAACTTGCTGATATCCACGTTGCAACATGGCTTGAGGCGTTTCACCAACCACAACCCAATCGCGTTCGGTTACGGGTAAGCCAAGCAATTGATCGCGCACTGCGCCACCGACTAAATAAACATTCATGATGATTCAAACTTATAATAATATATGACGAATAATCTGGTAAATACGAACAAAAAGCAAATGGGCGAAAGCGAGGACAGGCCTAAGACCTGCCCCCAATGCTAACTGCACCGCAACTTACTTTTAAAGCATGGGGTCTGGCCTCAGGCCTGGCCCCATTAAAACCAAAGCTAACTGCGCCGCAACTTATTTTTTGTATTGAACACTACGCTCCCCAACTAAACACCCACACAAAAATCCACTGCGTCCATCGAGTTGATCAATCATCACTTGATTTTGCATAAGATTAGTTAAAGAGGTTTGATAAACTTGATCTGAATCGGCTTGCTCAAAGCACAAGCGCACATCTTCATCTTTGAAATTGATTTTAAGTAAACGAAAAGTTGTTTTGGGCTCGATCGTTAAATCCGTCACGTTGTATCTCCTTGACACTTCCAAAAGTAGGTCCTGGTATTTGGACACTCCTTGTTTAACGTTTTCCGACGGTTTATTAGAATTATTTGTGCCTATCGGACACTTGTCTAATCTAAGACGGGCAGGATTTAAGCACACAATTTGATCAAGATCAAGCGGGAAATCATATTTTTATCAAAATCCACTCTGAAAACATCATTATGGTCAAAATAACAGAATAACAATGACGTAAAAGCGATTTGTCGAGAGGGAAATAACCACCCAGCCTCTCGACAAATCGACAAATGCCTATTTGACGAGAGGCTTATCAACCCACGTAGAAACTCGCATCTTCAAGTGTAATGGGTATAATACGCCAACTTTGATGACAGAAATCACACTATGTACGGTCCCGAACAACCTGGTTTAATCATCGGACATTATGGCGCAAGCGTTGATGTCGAAGCGGACGATGGTCAAATATTTCGATGCCAACAACGACAAAATCTCGATCCGGTTATTGCCGGTGATAAGGTCATTTGGCAAGTTGTCGATAAACATTCGGGAGTAGTGAATAAATTATTGCCGCGAACCAGTGTGCTTGGGCGCCCGGATAAACGCGGTCAAATCAAGCCGATTGCGGCGAATGTCGACCAAGTTTTCATCGTGATCGCTCTCAAGCCTAAAATCATTGACTCGCTTCTTGATAGCTATTTAGTTGCAGCC
>DAOUQR010000145.1 GCA_030625525.1 Pseudomonadota bacterium
CACCATTTAAGGCTTTTTTTATCCTGATGATGCCTCGGCCTTGGGCATTGTATCCCAGTTTGCTGACTATGCTTTTTTGATAAAAACCATGTTTCTGTAAAAAATCACTATTAAACGACAAAGGATCACCCTACTAGCTGATACGCTTACTACAAGATTTGAATGAGATTTATCATACAGGAGTAAACTTAAGGAATAATTAAGATCACTATTACTATTTATTTATAGTGTAACTGTAGACTTAATCTCTTCATAGAGAGACAACAGCGTGGGTACGACAATCAGAATTAACACGGTGGCGTAAGCCAAACCAAAACTAATGGAGACCGCCATTGGAATTAAAAATTGTGCTTGCACTGAGCCTTCAAACAGTAGCGGGGTTAATCCAGCGATTGTCGTTAGCGAGGTTAAAATAACTGCGCGTAAACGTCGACAGGAGGCTTCTACAATTGCTTTTTTCATCGGCATGCCTGAATCTTTTAATAAGCGATATTCACTGATTAAAATAATCGAATCATTGATCACAATGCCTGATAATCCAAATAAACCAAACAGCGATAAAATCGTTAAATCTAATCCCATGACCAGATGACCGAAAATCGCGCCGGTGAGTCCGAGCGGGATTGCTGCCATGACAATGAATGGCCAACCATACGAAACAAACACCCAAGCCAATACAATATAAATGAGCGTAAAACCGAGCATTAAACCGTATTTCATATCCGTGAGGGTTTCGGCTTGTTCTTCGGCTTTGCCTTTTAACACATATTTCACATTATATTTTTGGACTAAATGCGGGAGCGCACTGCGCTGTAAATTCGCAAGTATGCTATTCGCATTATTCAATTTATTATCCACTTTCGCGGTCACATGGATCGTTAATTTCGTATCGGTATGGAGTAAAACATCCGGCGCTTTACGGTAATGTAAATTAACAACGGTTCCGAGCGGAATGGCTTTGCCACTCGCTGTGATAATCGGATAGTGTTCAAGAGTGGCTAATCGATAACGCTCTCTGTCGGGAAGCATCACTCGTACTTCGATTTCTTCATTGGGCTCATGAAAAATTTGCGCAATTAAACCGGTAAATGCCGCACGTAATTGTCGACCAATGGTTTCTTCCGTTAAGCCAACACTTCGAGCCGTTGCGTTTAATTCATAAATAACTTGTTCTTGGCTAAAGGGTAAATCATCTTTAACATCGCTCACACCTGTAATGGTGTATAAAGTATTTTGTAATTCTAAGCCGACTTTTTTTAACGTGTTGGCATCAGCGCCACTGAATTCAACATCAATGTCTTCACCCGGTGGGCCAGAACGACGAGCGTATATTGAAAAGCTTTCAATGCCCGGTGGCAGTGTGACATTGTTTTTCCAAGCTTTCATAAATTCACGATTACTGACATCACGTTGATCCGGTGAAATTAATTCAATTGCCATTGACGCATATTGCTCACCTTCTTTTTTTCGATTATTACCAATGGCAAAATAATTTTGAAAAGCGACGGCTGTTTTGACAATGCTTTTACCCTTGTCAGAGAGGGCGTTATTAGTTTTTTGCAAAGCATCGGTCAGTGTCTTTAAGAATGTTTTGATTTGTGCAGGCGGTGTGCCGACGGTGAATTGTATCTCAGCTTGAATGTTTGTTCCTTCAGGTGATGGAAAAAACGTAAAGTTGACCCAGCCACCGATGACTAAGGCAATGGCTAGTACGAACGCACCTAAGGCGGCGCTGATCGTTGCTAGTCTATTTTCCATCGACCAGGTAATGATTTTTCTAAATTGTCGTTGTTTAAAATGATTGAAATAATAATTAATAACACGACGGATCCGGGTGCGTTTGTCGGTACGTTGACGACTAAAGCTATGTTGTAAATGGCCGGGTAGTACGAGAAAACATTCAATCACAGAGGCAAAAATCACACAAATGACCACCATGGGAATGGCAAATAAAATCGTACCAATAATGCCACTGATCAATAACAGAGGTAAAAAGGCAAACACGGTTGTTAGAGAGGATGACATAATGGGGGCGAACATTCGATTTGCGGCGTTTTCGATGGCGACAATGGGCTTCATTCCCGCATGTAGATTCGTGAGGGTTTGTTCACCGACAACAATGGTGTCATCGACAATGATCCCCAATGACATAATGAACGCAAATAAACTCACCATATTAATGCTGCCACCGTAGAAATAGAGGGCTGCAAGTGCGGCCATAAATGACGTCGGTATTCCAATAACCGTCCAAAGTGCGACACGATGATTCAAAAATAAAAATAAAATAATGATGATCAAGATCAAGCCGCCCAGACCATTTTTCATCAACAAGTTAATTCGCTCTTTAATATATTGCCAGTTTTGTTGATACACGTGGATTTGGATACTTTTTCCCAATGTCGGGCGAATTTGTTTTAGCCAGGTTTGAAAAATTTTGGCGGACGTTAAGGCGTTTGCATGTTCAGTGCGTAATAAGGTCATTTCAACGGCAGGTTTGCCGGCAAAATAGACTTTAACTTCATTGTCGAGAGGGCGCTTGGTAATGGTCGCAATGTCTTTGAGTTTGATTAATTGACCGTTTGGGTCACTAAAAATCGGTAGTTCCTCAAATCCACGAATGCTACGACGTTGACTGAGTGAACGTAGTTGTCGTCCAATGTCACTTTTACCAATCGTGCCGGCGGGTAAATCCAAGCTGCTTAAACGAACACGGGCTGCGATATCGGGCAACGATTTGCGCAGCTCAACCAGTTTAGCCGTGGGAACTTGAATCGCGATTTCTTGTTCAGGTAAGCCGATAATTCGAATTTTAGCGATGCCGCGATCTAATAATTCATGTTCAAATCGCCTGACAGCGGGGCGCAGTTCTTTAATATCATTAGGGCCCGTGATGACGAGCTTAGCGACGGGCTCGTAGGGAATAATGCGTTTAATGATGGGCTCTTCTGAATCTTCAGGTAGATTGGGTACCTGACTCACGCGTTCACGCATATCTTCCAACGCGCGGCTCATGTTCGTGCCTTCTTTGAATTCCACCAATATCGTTCCGATACTGGTTTTAGCTGTCGATGTTATTTTTTCAATATTATCGAGATCACGAAACTCACGTTCCAGTGGGTTAATGATGGAGTTTTCAATATCCTCAGCACTGGCCCCGCGCCACACGATACTGACACTGACGATATCGATATTGTAGTTCGGTAAAAACTGAACGTTGATACGCGTCAGACACCACAAACCAGACAATATCATTACTGCCATTAATAAATTAGCAGCAACGCGATGCCTAGCGAATAAACTGATTAAACGAATTTGAGCCATAGTGGATGAAGAGTACCCTGCTGGGATCGTTGAATCAACATCCGAAGCTTTATGACAGCAAACTTTTGAGCGTTAGCTTTTCATCATAGAATCATCGGTTAATAGTTCACCAAAATCTATAATTGAAGAAAAATAACCAGAATCAATAACGGTTTGAGCAACACCATTTACGTGCACCAAAACAGGTCGTACTGACATGGATTTTGGACGAACTAATCGTTCTATCTTTTGTTTCATTTCTTCTATTATTTTTGAATTAATCTCATTCTTGGAAAATTTTATTTCAATCGCATAAAGTGTATCGTGTATTGTTTGAATCATATAATCAACTTGACATCCTTTATACGCAACACTTGCTCTTTGAATGTAAGGGTTATCAACCACGATTGCTTCAGGGCCGATTTTCAAATATTGCCAAATAATTTGTCGATTATTTAATATAAGATTTTCAAATTGTAGCCCCATCATCGATTGCCATTCGGGTAGTGTCGATAGTCTTTTATGTTTATATAAGTGGCGTTGGATTTGAGAAATGTTTTTTTCAATATATTTCAGATAGAAACGCAGATAATTGTCTGATAATCGGTATTTCAAAACTTTAGGTTTATCTAATCCGGTTTTAATATCCCAACTGTGATCAATGGTAATAAATCCTGCTAGTGTCAATTCCCTCAAATAACCTGATAAACGCCCCGTTTGTCGAACACCCAGGGCTTCACACAGGCTTTTATGATCTTTAGCTCCTTGAGCTAATGCTCTAACAATATTACGGTATAGCTCTGTATCATGTAAAAACATGTCGTTAAATATTTGCTGAAAATCCTTAACAAGTATGGCATCAGCTGTAAAACATAGGTTTTTAATATTATCTTCGGCTGGTAAAGACGGAACGATTTCT
>DAOUQR010000179.1 GCA_030625525.1 Pseudomonadota bacterium
TTCAATAGTGAGCTTAATAGAGACTAGGCCGTCATCACTGTGATAATAGTTAGTTTCGCGATTAACGTTCATTAGCAACATATCAATGATCGTATTGGCGTAATAAGTTTCGTTATCGATCCGGTCTAACACGCGTTTCAATTGTTCAAAGTGAGCGGTACGAATGCGTGGAACGGGTAAATTATGGTTTTTGGCAATTTCGTAGCTTTCGATTAAAGCGGGTAAATAACGTTTCAAACCGGCTGCACCGCTTTTGATTCCGAGCAACGGTGTGCGCAGCTCGTGTGCGATGGTGCCACTGACAAGTGCCATGCCTTCCATCTTTTTTTGCGTTAAGAGTGCAGATTTGTAGTTAAATACCCCACCAACAACCACCGTAAATAAGTAAACGACGAGATATTGTAGATAAGAGGTGAGCGAAACCGGTACCGTCGTGGTTGCGACATAAACAATCCAAGCCAAAGAAACACCTAAAACAAAGAGCAAGATGAGGCTAAACCAGTCGACCAAGATCACCAATAAAAATAAGAAGACCATCGAGGTGATGACGGGAATGGTGTCGTAGTTACTTTTTAACAGAACATACGTTGAAAAGAACGGCAAACAAAAAAGAGCCGTTGAAAACCACCAGGCCGGATAGTATTTAAGGCAGCGCTGCGGCCACCAGCGACGCACCATTAAGCCGGCACAGAGCAAGCTACCAATCGCTCGCAGCAATAAGCTTTCATATCGCTGAGGAAAAACATCATGCCAAATGAAGTAATAAAAGGGGAACCCAAAGGTACCAATGGCACCAATAAACGGGATCTGATCTTCCACTTGTTGAATACTGCGCAGCATCGCATGATAGACCCAGTCAATAAAACGACGGTAGGTCGAACGCGCTCGATACTGTAATGTTCTTAATAGCTTAGTCATATGGTCGGATATTATACCGAATTTTTTGGCAAATGTTTAGTCATTTTTTAATTTTTATGGCTATCCAGTTTGATAACGTTGGCTGTGATGCTGTTGTTGTTGTGAAATGACTTGGATTTCAGTTGCATTGAGTTCTATTGTATCTGAATTGATCACGATACTGACGCCGGCAGCGTTGTGAATTTTGATGGGTGAACCCTCTTGTATAAATTGCTCGGTCGTTAGCGATAATGTTTGTGAATGGGTGGTGAGATTGTCTTTAGACCTTAATTGAAGGGTGTCGCTGGCTTGTTGCATTAATTGTTTTGCTTTGAGTGAGATGTTTTGTTCGGCGTTGAGTTGAATGTGATCGGCGATGGATAGATTTAAAGATTTTGCTGATTGCACTTGCGTGTGTAGGCTGTTGAGTTGGTAATTTTTTTTGGCGAACAAGCGATAACTTGCATCGACTTTCCATTGTATGGATTGCTTTGCTTGGGCTTTGATGTGGTGGTCGCAGTTAAAAAATAGATCGCCGGTTTGGTTGCTTAAGTGAATGCCGGCGCGTGACAAGCTCACTGTTTGTGCGTCATCTTTGCTTGAAAGTTTTATTTGGGGTTGGGTTGGGTCATCATCAAATAAGAGTTTGGAGCCGCCTTGAGAATATAAACAATGTTGATAACAATTTGATTGTTTAACCAAGCTAGGCATGGAAGGTGTGCTTAAGCCGCCGATAATAAAAACGCTATCCGGATCATTATTCAGATAAGCGACAATGACTTTGCTCTCTTTTTGCCAAGGAAATGAAAATCCACGATCGTCGCCGAGTAAATGGTGACAGTTTGGAAAATAAAAATCGTGTTGCTTCGCGTTGTTTGATTCATGACGCAGTGCTACGGGATAATTTCCTAGTGTATTTAATATCCCTTTTACCCGCCCGGTTGTCATCGTGGGACGATCGAATTTAACCGGTTGATAGATCAATTTATCTGACGCTTGGATCGCGATACCGTGAGTTTGGTAAGTACAGCTCGTTGCATCAATATCCGCAAATACATCCAATGAAATGACGCGCCATGTTTGATGATCCCAATGAAATAAATCGCCGCTGATAAGTGGACTGTCGATAGCGGTGAAGCGCATGAATTGTTTGAGAACAAATGGCGTTGGATTTTTTATTTCATGCAAACTGTGTTTATAGATAACATTTTTTATTAAGTGGGGATCAATTTGAATGAGTTTATTGCTAGCTTGATGTTGATCTGTAACGACAAGCTGAAAATTGCGCGCATCTTGTTTGAGTTGATAGAGCAATTGATGTTTTCGACAAAGCCGTTCAAGCAACTGCAAATACGACTCATGGTCTTGGTTTACAAAAGGAACGATCGGATCGGCATTTAATTTGAAGTGGATATTCACCCCCACTTGCTCGGCACAAACTTTTAAGGTTTGACTGAGCGCTTGATGATGAAACGTTTGCGATGCTATTTTTTGAAAAGCAGACAGCGGTGATTGTCCGATTAATTTAATGTGTTTTTTAGATTGGGAAAACTGTTTAATCGTCCCATGAAAAAACTGCTGGGTTTTATCACTCATAACGCCAATGCGGATCGCTTGGTTAAGAACCGATGTGCAATCAAGTCGGGAATCGTGATGCAGGTAGAGTGTAAATTCATAATGAATCGATACCCCTGTGTTTATTATCTCAAGCCGACGAAGTTTGTAGGATTGATTTTGAAAATAGAGATTTAAATCATAATTACTCATGACTGAGAGCCTTTAAAAAGGCTTGTTTTGAACGCTGACGTTGAATTTTTCCACTGGTGGTTTTGGATATGCTCTTTGGTGGGAGAAAATGAATAGACTCAACCGATAAACCATGCGCCTCGATGATACATTGACGAAATGTGTCTTCGAGTTCAGCTAAATTAATTTTGTCGCGAGTGCGTTGATTTAATTCCTGCAATACAATCAGAGAAAAATTTTGTTCATTCGCAAAAACCATCGTGGGTAAGCTGGTGAGTTGTTTGTGATTTAATTTGATGCTGGTTTCAATTTCATGGCAAAAATAATTAATACCGCGAATACTTATTTGATCATCTTGCCGACCGGTTACGTATAAGCAATGATTGTCGATATAACCATAGTCACCGCTACGTAGATAGTGATGAAATTTTTCTCGACTTAAGATCGGGCGTTGCCAATAACCTTTCGCAACGTGCCCACCGCGAATTAAAATTTCATTCTGATCGATTTTGATCTCACCCCCATGCTTGGGTTGTCCACAAGAAACAGGATAGTGATCAAAGTCGTTTTTCGTGAGTGTTCCCGCTTGCGGACCGGTCACTAATAAGGTTGCTTCTGATAAACCATAACAAGGATACATCGCTTGTTCTTTAAAACCGGTAGTGGCGAGTCGCTCAACAAAATTAATTAATGTTGATGCTTGGATGGGTTCTGATCCACAGTAAGCCAGCTGCCAACGACTGAGATCTAAAGTCTTGAGTTTATCTTCCGGGGTGCGGTCAACAACCATTTGATAGGCAAAGTTAGGCGCACCACTGACGGTGCCTTTATATTGGCTTATTGCTTCTAACCAACGCCAAGGGCGTTTCATAAAAATCTCAGGTGAAAAGAAATAACTGCAAGCACCTAGATAAAGCGGTTGTAAAATATTACCGATTAAACCCATGTCATGAAAAAAAGGCAGCCAGCTGACGATGACACTCGATTGATCATTGCCAAACGCGGTGGCGATCATGGCTTGATTCACTAAAAT
>DAOUQR010000151.1 GCA_030625525.1 Pseudomonadota bacterium
CAATTAGAATTTAAACCACTTGAAAAAACTGCGGTGATTATACCATAATGTACACTCGTTTGGCTAGATTATGTACTACCAAAGCGATTGGAATAGAAACAGCGACGGCATTTAATGCCTTTGATAGTCTATTATTGATTAAGACACTGTTAATGAGAGGACCTCGTGGATATTAAACAGTCGAAACGTATTGTTATTAAAATTGGCTCTGCACTTTTGGTGGATGATGAAACGGGGCAGCTTCGTCAAACTTGGTTTGACTCCTTAATCGCAGACGTTGCCAGAGTACGTAACGATGGTAAAGAAGTTTTAATTGTCTCGTCAGGTTCAATTGCACTGGGCCGGCAATATTTTAAAACGAGCAAAGGGCAATTATCTATTGCAGACGAGCAAGCGGCCGCGGCTATTGGACAAATTCAGCTCGCTCACGCCTATCAAACGGCTCTGAAAGAACATCAATACCATGTCGCGCAAATTTTATT
The DNA here is from genome assembly GCA_030625525.1 of Pseudomonadota bacterium. Classification (GTDB taxonomy): domain Bacteria; phylum Pseudomonadota; class Gammaproteobacteria; order DAOUQR01; family DAOUQR01; genus DAOUQR01. The sequence continues at coordinate 483 of DAOUQR010000151.1, forward strand.
AACGCTAGATGATACGGAAAACCGTCAGCGTTATCTGAACGCAAAACATACGCTAGAGCGTTTACTCAAAGCCGGTATCATTCCCGTTATTAATGAAAATGATACCGTTGCCACGTCTGAAATTTGTTTTGGTGATAATGACCGACTGGCTGCACGGGTTGCTCAAATGGTCAGTGCCGATGTTTTGGTTCTGCTATCAGATATCGATGGACTCTACACAGCCGATCCGAATAAAGATCCAAATGCGACGCGTATTTCAACGGTGACTGAAATGACGGATGACATTCGAAAAATGGGCGGTGATTCAGCGTCCTACGTCGGGAGTGGGGGGATGATAACAAAGCTGGCAGCGGCTGAAATTGTTATGTCATCTGGCTGCAATATGTGTCTGACAAGCGGGCATTTAGACTCGCCCCTCTATCAACTAGAGCAAGGTGCACCGTGCACATGGTTCATTCCAAATACTACACCTATAAAAGCGCGTAAAAACTGGTTGCGACAGCATTTAAAAATTAGTGGAACACTCAACATTGATGAAGGTGCGGTTCATGCCTTAAAACAAGGTAAAAGTTTATTACCCGTTGGCGTTAAACAACTTTCAGGCGAGTTTCAGCAGGGTGACGCCGTTATGATTTTGGATTCCCAAGGTAATCAAGTCGCACTCGGTTTAGTCAACTATGCCTGCACCGATGCGAAGCGAATTATCGGTAAACAAAGTGACGAAATTAAAATTGAATTAGGATACTGTTTGCATTATGAAATGGTGCATCGCGATGACTTAGTGATGCTTTAACAAAGGAATGAATAAATGACTGTACAAACGATAATGCAAACACTGGGCAGCAACGCAAAACAAGCATTTAAACAACTTGCGATCGCATCAACGGCGACAAAAAATAAAGCCCTCCAATCCATTGCAACGCTTATCCGTGAAAACGAATCTGATATTTTAAAGGCGAATAAAAAAGATGTCGCTTTAGCCGAACAATCTGAAATGACTACGGCGCTTATTGACCGACTTCGACTCACGGCAGAGAGAATCGCAGCCATGGCTGATGGTATTGATGCGATTGCCGACTTAAGTGATCCGGTCGGTAAAGTGTTAGCGGAATGGGAGCGTCCCAATGGCTTACATATTAAACGTGTGAGTGTACCGTTGGGTGTGATCGGTGTGATTTATGAATCCCGACCGAATGTAACCGCAGATGCTGCCGCACTCTGTTTAAAAGCAGGAAATGCCGTGATACTTCGAGGCGGTTCAGATAGCTTTCATTCAGCAAGCGCTATTATGCAATGCATCACTCAGGGGTTAACAGCAGCCGCTTTACCCGAACATGCCGTGCAAATGCTTCCAAGTAGTGATCGTGCATTAGTCGGAGCCATGCTAAAAATGGATGACTACATTGACGTCATCGTACCGCGCGGCGGAAAATCTCTGATCCAACGCATTACTCAAGAAAGTCGCATACCTTTGTTTAAACATTTAGAAGGCATTTGTCACACCTATATTCACGCTCCAGCTGATTTGGAGATGGCGCGATCAATTTTAATTAACGCAAAAATGCGACGCCCTGGAATTTGTGGCGCAACAGAAACCTTATTAATTGACGCCTTCCTTGAACAAACTTTTTTACCGACACTGATCAATGATCTCATTGAATCAAATTGTGAAGTGCGCGGCGCACAAAACATTCAGCAGATAAATAATCAGGTGAAGCCGGTTTCCGAAGACGATTGGGACACCGAATATTTAGAGGCCATCATCAGTGTTAAAACGGTAGCATCAATCGATGAAGCCATTAACCATATTAACCAACATGGTTCACAACACACGGATGCGATTATTACGAGTGATGCCCAAGCCGCACAACGCTTTTTAAATGAGGTCGATAGCGCCATCGTCATGCATAATACATCAACTCAATTCGCTGATGGCGGAGAGTTTGGGATGGGCGCAGAGATCGGTATATCAACCGGAAAACTTCATGCAAGAGGCCCGGTGGGGGTTGAGCAACTCACAACATTTAAATATCAAGTGGAAGGTTGCGGTCAAACACGACCTTTATAACCTGCTATTTTCCGCTATTGAATAAACATAATGGAGTTGAACTTTGCCAAATGTTTGAAGCGTTAGTGTTTACGTCTTCGCGTGGTTCATTCCAAAATGTTAAGACGAACGGGTTCTTGGTTTTTAAGTCAAGCTTATCAATTAAGTCGATTGTATTTTCCACTTTCATTTTTGATAATGCGTCACGAATTTCTTTATGAATAATTGATGTCTCTTGAGTTTGATAATTAAAACAACTAATAGCCCAATTAAGCGATGTCAGTTGATTTGGTTTGAGCATGTCACTTTGAAGTTTATTGATATAACGACCGAGTTGTGTAGCCGTAAAGACTAATGTATCACTATGTTTATTTTGACTATTCAAGGTAAATAGCAATTCAATATATTGTTTTAAATGAGATTTGATTATGTGTTTCTCGTTTGAGGGATTAAAAAATAAATAAGCAGGGATCTTATTTACATTAAGTATTGCTGTTATGGTGTTTATAACATTCTGACATTGCTGAGTCAGTTTTTCTGGATGTTTAGGTTCATTGCCTTTTATAATGATCTCTGAGAACAAACGAATGCTGGTATAGAGACAGTCTATGTTATGTGGGCCTATGAGTGTCGAATGTAATAAGCTATCCTTAAACTGCTTAAACAGTTCCTTGTTAGAAAAGACAGCGCTTAATTCGCTCCGTTCTAAAGGTTCATCAAGGTTCTTGGGTAGCATTTTGCATAATCTTAATACCCCCCCCAAATGAAACATCAACTTATCAATTTCATAGTGTTTTTCCTCGAGCTTTTCTAGTTCTAAGATGGCGTCAACATGATAGTTGAGTTCATGATTTACTCGAACAATGCCTGCTTTGGGTGGGCTCTCAGGCCTGTGTTTTTTCTCTTGATTATAAACAGGAACGGGCTTTTTGATATGCGCGTCTTTTTTTGTCGGTAGGACTTTCAATGAGACTTTACGTTGCTTTTCTTGATAGGACTTGCTTTTTTTTCTTTTTCTTTGTTTTTTGGGCGCTGCTTTTTTGAAATTACTCGACGTCGTTTTAAATGTTATTTGCGGTTCTGTTTTATTTTCAGGCGACAACACTTTCAATTTCAAACGGGCAAGATTTTGTTTTTCAACTAACTCGGATTTTAGCTGACTAATTTCATCAGTGATTTTTTTGACATTATCGCAATCGAGTTTGGAGAGATCGGCGTAGCTGATTTTAATCATAAACTTAGTGTTCTTATCATCGATGCATTCATCGGTATAAGTGAGAACTTCGTCAAATGCAACTTTAGTTAACTCAAAGAAGCCTTTGTTTTTAGCTGTAAAAGGGATAGATAGAATATTCCCTTTAGATATAAATGTTTGTGCTTGGATCTGATTTTCAAGAAAAGTTATAAAGATTTCTGTGCTAGTGATTTTATTCTTGATTAATGTATAAAATTTCCAGGGCTCGTTACCGAATTTACCCTTAAGCTTTTGGTGTCCCTTTCCAATAATTTTAATTACCAGTCTGTCAGGATTTTGTATTTGTTCTATAGGTATTAAGTTAGCGATGAGTATGTTTTGGGTAATATGAAAATTCAAACTGGACGTCGTGGTGATTGAAAAACTTCCATTATT
>DAOUQR010000277.1 GCA_030625525.1 Pseudomonadota bacterium
GCCTTTTTTCATGAATTCAATAGATTTTTCTTCCATTCCCGCCTGTTGTTTGGCGTATTCACTGCCAGTGCCGTATTGCTCACGCACTTCACGGGTGATTTTCATCGAGCAGAATTTTGGTCCACACATGGAACAAAAATGCGCAACTTTAGCTGATTCTTTAGGTAGTGTTGCATCGTGATAAGCGCGAGCTGTATCAGGGTCTAAGCCTATATTAAACTGATCTTCCCAACGGAATTCAAAACGTGCTTTTGACATCGCATCATCGCGCGCTTGTGAGCTTGGGTGTCCTTTTGCTAAGTCTGCCGCGTGAGCAGAAATTTTATAAGTGATAATGCCTGTTTTAACATCATCGCGATCAGGCAAGCCTAAATGCTCTTTTGGCGTCACATAACACAGCATCGCCGTGCCGTACCAGCCTATCTGTGCCGCACCAATTGCCGAGGTGATATGGTCGTAACCGGGTGCAATGTCTGTCACTAAGGGGCCAAGCGTGTAGAAAGGCGCTTCGTCACACAGCTCTAGTTGCATGTCCATATTTTCTTTGATCTTGTCCATCGGAACATGACCGGGGCCTTCGATAATTACTTGTACATCGTGCGCCCATGCTTTTCTGGTCAGCTCGCCTAGGGTCTTTAATTCACCTAATTGCGCCGCATCATTCGCATCAGCGATTGATCCCGGACGCAAACCATCACCTAATGAGAAAGCCACGTCGTACTTTTTCATGATTTCACAAATATCTTCAAAGTGGGTGTAAAGAAAGCTTTCGGTATGATGCGCTAAACACCACTTTGCCATGATTGAACCACCGCGCGACACAATACCTGTAACGCGGTTTGCGGTTAGCGGAACGTATTCTAATAATACGCCAGCATGAATTGTAAAGTAGCTCACACCTTGCTCGGCTTGCTCGATCAGCGTATCGCGGAACAACTCCCACGTTAAATCTTCGGCAATGCCGTTAACTTTTTCTAAGGCTTGATAGATAGGAACCGTGCCGATAGGGACAGGTGAGTTACGAATAATCCACTCGCGTGTTTCATGGATATTTTTACCCGTAGATAAATCCATTACCGTATCGCCACCCCAACGAGTTGACCAAACCATCTTTTCAACTTCTTCATCGATTGATGAACCCAGTGCCGAGTTACCAATATTAGCGTTTATTTTCACTAAGAAATTACGCCCAATAATCATCGGTTCCATCTCGGGATGATTGATATTTGATGGGATAATCGCACGTCCGCGAGCCACTTCTTGGCGAACATATTCAGCGGTAATTTCACGCGGTAGACCCTTGCTGGTTAGCTCCGCTACTTCAGTTTGTGAAAGGCTAGAACGACCTAAGTTTTCACGAATTGCCACGTACTCCATCTCTGGTGTGATAACACCTTGGCGCGCATAGTGCATTTGCGAAACATTTTTTCCTTCAACCGCAATACGTGGTTTTGGCTTGTTCTCAAACGGCTCAATATCTAAGTCACCTTCAAGACGCTCACGGGTAAAATCAGAGCTAAAGTTTTCTAATTGAACGGTGTCAGCACGCGCGTCAATCCATTCTTTTCTAAAGGCAGGTAAGCCTTTGTTTAGGTCAATTTCAATGTCAGGGTCGGTGTAAGGGCCAGAGGTATCGTAAACACGAAGTGGCTCATTTGTTTCATATTCATCACTGTTTTCACGTAGAAGTGTTGGCGAAAGAACCACATGACGCATTGCAACTTTAAACGTCTTCGCTTCATTTTCAACGTAGATTTTTTTAGAACCTGATAATGGTTCGCGGGTAACAGAGGTAGTAATACTTGGGGTAATTGAACTAGATGTGGCTGACATTTGGCTTCTCCAACAGATTTATAAATTACCTGTCGAGAAAATTTATGGCGCATCGTTAATGTTGACGATATGCAATGAATTATCTGCTTGTTCCCTACGACGGTATGAACCGTATCAGGTGCAACGGGTTTAAATCTCAGTCTGTATTTTATAAATAAAATACAGACACCCCGACAAGTGATAACTACATCCTAGCAAATAATAAAATTGCTGGCTATGATTTTGATTTAATTATTTTTTCCATTTCTGCTGTACTAACACGCCCACCTTGCATGGCAAATAACTGTCCTTTTGGGTCAAACATCATAAACATCGGTGTGCCAACAAGTCCGTTGGGGGTATTTTGTTGCATCCAAATATTCATTTCAACAGCATTTGAAATTAAGTTAGGAAACTTCATGCCGTATTGCATAATAAATTCTTCTGCATCATCAATGCCATCTTGCCCATCAATGCTGACACCTACAATTTGAGTGTTTTTAAGTTTGCCATCAAACTTTACCATGCTGGGCATGTGTTGCCTGCACAATGGGCATTCTGTTGCCCAAACTTCGACAATAGTAAACTTGCCTTTACCGATATAGCTTTCTAGTGAGGCGGGCTTGCCATCAATATCAGTAAACGCCATGGCAACATTGCTGAAGGTTAAAAAACTAAGCGATAAAAATAGGGTGATTATTTTATTTGCTAAAAAATTGGGTTTCACGGACACTACCTCGAAATTATTAAAG